>NZ_RQVC01000007.1:0-104904 GCF_003992085.1 Veillonella sp. CHU732 | reverse complement strand
ATGCTTATTTTTTTGCAAAAAAATAATGTTGGAAGTGACACCGTAGTGGTGTCACCCCAACATTTATTATAGAGCCAGAAAATACTATAAAGTGCTTTCATATTAATTAGTATAAACAGGATCATAATCAGAAGGCACCGGAGCAACGATACTCACAAAGACAATATCTTCCGTTCCAGTATTTTTTGCACCATGACATTCACCCTTTTTAGATACTATAACTTGCCCCTTTGTAAAAGGCACCTCAGTATCCGGCGTTGGATAAAATACCCCTGTTCCTTGCAATACAACCCATATATCATCAGAATTATGATGATAATGCTTTGGTAAGGTTTGACCAGGTTTAATAACCCAAACTGAACCACCTGTGGAATCAGTTTGATAAAATGGCGTCCTAACAGCCTTCTCCAAACTTTCAACTTTCACAAGTTCCATATCAAAAATACGTTGATTACTCATAACACTCTCACCTTTCATCGATTAACAACTAACGAGTTCCAGAAGCATATTCACCCATATTTACATCAAGCACTGCTCTCACCGGTTGAACTAGGGAATCCTCATACTGCAATGTCCATTGCACATTTGAATCCAATTCCCCATTCTCTAGGCCGCTAATAGTATCACCATCACCAACAGGATTGTCATTTTCTAAAATAAAATACAACATATTATATGCATGAATAACTACATCATCAGGATTCATGCCATGAAAGTGATACTGCACATCAGGCAAGAATAAGGTGCTCATCCCCACCGAGTCAACCATCATATCGTCTGTACCTTGAATGTTAATGAATTATATCCTGCTTCGGATTTAATTCGGTCGAATTCGACTGAATTAAAATTTAGATTATAAACCTCCTCTCACCTTATACAAAATAAATAATATATTATTACCTAAATTATACAATAAATCTGGCTCTCTAGTAAATATTACATCATCTAAGATGAGCAGATAGGGCAGATATATTAACCGTTATATCCTTTAATTTTTAATGCTTCTACTAAACGACGCAATGCCACCATGTACGCAGCCAATCTTGGGTATACTTTAAACTCTTCTTGCATAGCCCATACTTCTTCAAAGCTTTTTTTCATGTTCTTCGATAATTTTTCGTTTACTTCTTCTTCAGACCAGTAGAAGCCAGCTTTGTTTTGTACCCATTCATAATAGGATACCACCACGCCTCCGCCATTCGCTAATACGTCTGGCAATACAGGAATACCTTTTTCAAAGAAGTATAAGTCTGCATCTTTGGTTAATGGTCCGTTAGCACCTTCCAAGATTAATTTTGCTTTTACTTCTTTCATATTGGCTTCGTTCACTTGGTTTTCTAAGGCCGCTAAGTATAGCACGTCTACATCCAATAACAATAAATCTGGATTAGGGATTCTTGTCATACCTGGCTCTTCGTAGCCTTCTAAAGAACGGCCATGAGAGTTTGCATATTCGTAAGCTTTTTCTACATCGATGCCGTTTGCATTGTACAGAGATCCATGTACATCACCGATGGCAACGATTTTAGCACCTTCACGATGCATCAATAAAGCACCAACAGATCCTACATTACCAAAACCTTGTACAGCAATCGTCAAATCTTTAATAGATTTACCTTGTTTTTCCAAGTAGGAAAGCAATGTGAACATACAGCCACGACCTGTTGCTTCATTACGACCTAAAGAACCACCGATGGCTAATGGTTTACCTGTTACGATTCCTGGTGTCCATTGACCAGTTAACGCACTGTACTCATCGACGATCCAAGACATGATTTGCGGATTTGTATTCACATCAGGAGCTGGCACATCTCGTTCTACCCCAATAATAGGAGCAATTTTACGAACGAAACCACGTGTTAAACGTTCCAACTCTCTTTCACTTAGTTCTTTCGGATCTACCTTGATACCGCCTTTGCCACCGCCATATGGTAAATGAGCGATAGCATTTTTGATTGTCATCCACGCACCTAACGCGCGCACTTCATTTTCATCTGCATCTGGGTGAAAGCGAAGACCGCCTTTAGATGCACCAAGAACGGAGCTATGTTGGCAACGGTAGCCAGTAAATACTTCCACATGCCCATCATCCATTTGTACTGGAATCGCCACGTTCATTTCACGTTCAGGGTGACGCAATACTTCATAGTCATTGCGTGGAATGCCCAATGTGTCCGCTGCTAAGTCTAATGTTTGCAGCATATTTTCATAAGGGTTGTAATTTGCCATAATACCACCTCGTTTTACATATAAATAGAATGTGTATACCCTAATAGTAACACAACTCATTCCTTATGACTATAGGCTTTCAAAAAATCCTACTTAATTTATAGGTAAATTAAAACTTTAAAAATATTTTGTAAACATATCTGAGGAAGATAGGGATACTCTCTTAGCAGAGTTACAGATAGTAAAAAAAGCTGATTCTATCACGAATCAGATAGAATCAGCTGCTCTTTCATATTAAAAAATTGTCGACAACTCAAGTATCCTGCTATAGCAATGGCAATGGATACGGTTGAAAAGGTCATGAAAATAACGATAATTTGGTATTTGATGGCCTCCATAGGACTCATTCCCGCCAAGATTAAGCCTGTCATCATCCCTGGCAAGGCCACAATGCCCAATGTTTTCGCACTATCGATGGTCGGTTCTAAGCTAAATATCAGGGCTTCTCGCAAGATGGCTTTACAGGACTGCATAGGAGTAGCTCCCAATGCTAACTTAATCTGAATCTCTTGTTGGCGTCGCTTAAAGCTCGTTATAATTTGGCGGAAACACAATCCTACTGCCACCATAGACCCAGACATGACCATGCCTCCTACAGGAATCATTTGATACGGAGTAAAAGATAGCACGTTTGCCCCCAATAAGATAGCAAGAGTAATTACCGCACCAATGCCAATACTAACCCCTGCAATCCATGAAGCATGTTTGATGCCAAATCCCCGTTTGCCTCCATTGATAGCGGCGCTGATCAGCATCAACAGTAATACACCGCCAGTAAACAAAGGATGGTCCGCACCAAAAATAAAATGCAATACATACCCTACGACTACTAGTTGCACTACCGCTCGCAAGGCACTATGCAATATTTCTAGTTCTAACCGCATTTTCTGCTGATAAGACACGACAACGGCCATGGCGATAAGCACGGTTGCCATCAGTAAGGATTCATTCGATAAGGCATTAAAGCTCCCCATGTAGCACCTCACAATCTGTAATATGACCATCTTTCACAGTGATACGACGTTGCCCCATACGAACACTTTGGTCTAAATTATGGGTCACCTGTAATAAGGTTAAGCCTTCTTTATGTAACTGCATAAGACCTTGTTCTACCCACTCCGTATTTTCTGTATCCAAAGCAGACGTCACCTCATCTAATAGCAACACCTCAGGGGCAAACAGCAAACTACGAATCAAGCAAATTCGTTGCATCTCACCACCTGATAACTCCGTATTCGACTTCTCTAACAGCTGTAGATCCATATGAAACAACTCGAATAGGTCTTTGATTCTTGTTTCGTCAATAGCACGACCTCGCATGGTAAAAGGAAAGGCTAGATTACCTCGCACTGTTTGCCCGAATAAATAGGGCTGTTGGAAACAGTACGCCACTCGTTGGCGATATTCTGTAGGGGCATATTGATCCATCGGTTTACCTTGAAAATAAATCGTCCCTCTCGTAGGAGATATCAAGGAGCTAGCCAATTTCAGAATTGTACTTTTACCACTCCCCGATGGACCTATGATGGTGATGCTTTCACCTTGTTGAACCTCAAAAGAAATATCCCCTAAAATCTGGTGACCATGAAGCATTACAGAGATATTTTCAAAACGTAGTACTGACATAATATACGCCCTTTATACGAATTATAAATCGATAACTAGTTCCACTGGGCAATGGTCAGACCCAAAAATATCTGCATGGATTTTCGCCTCTTGGATTTTATCAGCAATGCTGTTGGATACTAAGAAATAGTCAATTCTCCATCCTACGTTCCGCTCACGAGCTTTGCCCATGTAGGACCACCAGCTGTAGGCATCGACTGCATCAGGATATAAATAGCGGAAGGTATCTGTAAAGCCTGCTGCTAGCAGTTCCGTCATTTTTTCACGTTCTTCATCACTGAAACCAGCATTTTTACGATTTGTTTTAGGGTTTTTCAAGTCGATTTCTTGATGGGCTACGTTAAGGTCACCACACAGAATCACCGGTTTTTTCGCATCTAATGCTAGTAAATACTCGCGGAATGCCACTTCCCATTCCATGCGATATTCCAAACGAGCCAATTCACGTTGGCTATTCGGTGTATAGCACGTAACTAAGTAGAACTTTTCATATTCCGCCGTGATCACACGTCCTTCTTGGTCATGTTCCTCAATGCCAATGCCATTCACTACGGAAATTGGCTTTTCTTTTGTGAAAATAGCCGTACCGCTATAGCCTTTTTTCACTGCACTATTCCAATATTGTTCATGGTTCGGCAAGACCATTTCAATTTGTTCTGGTTGTAATTTTGTTTCTTGTAAGCAGAACATATCTGCATCTAATGCATCGAATGCATCCATAAATCCTTTAGTCATGGCTGCACGTAAGCCATTCACATTCCAAGAGATTAATTTCATTGTTAGTACCTCATAGTATTTAGTAACAAAAATATATATTGATTATATCATAAATTTTCGATATGCGCTTTCCAAATATATCAGATGCCGGCGGTAAGTTTTTGTTGGAAAATAAAAGTTTCTTCCTTTTTCTATCTATTAAATTAATAGATTTCTTTAAAGAAATACTATAAAATTTTGGTATAATGTTAAGGCTAGGCTGGGCGATACGTAATGGATAATTTTCAAAAGAATAACCGATAAGAATTAAAAATACGGAAGATTAGACAGAAATCGCTCTATTATTATCCATGCAAAATAAGATTATATGAAATAAAAGGAGTACCCAATGACAGGAAACTATTCAGCACGTGAATACCGTGATAAATTATATGATGATCTTCATGTTCGATTAAGCGATACAGTCATTTTGATGTGTGCGATCCTTATTGCCTCTATAGGTTTAAATATGAATTCAACAGCTGTTATTATTGGAGCCATGCTGATTTCCCCTCTTATGACACCGATTGTTGGACTAGGATTCGGCTTAGCTATTTTTGATACTCGTTTAATCAAGCAATCTTTAAATGTTTTATTGACTCAAGTAGCGGTCAGTTTGCTTGTCTCAGCTCTGTATTTCTGGATTTCTCCCATATCTTATGCAAGTAGCGAGTTGATTGCTCGAACCTCTCCAACCATTTGGGATGTTCTCATTGCTATTGCAGGTGGGATAGCAGGTGTCATTGGTTCAAGAAAAAAAGAAGCGAACAATATCGTGCCAGGAGTAGCCATTGCAACAGCTCTGATGCCACCTATCTGTACTGCCGGCTATGGCTTAGCTAATGGAAATGTACAATTTATATATGGCGCTCTCTATCTTTTCTTAATTAACTGTGTCTTTATCATGCTAACCAATATTGTTGGAACAAGAATTTTGATGAGAAAATCTCCCTTACGCTCATTTAAAGAGCTAAACATTAAAATGAGAATTGGGTTGATATCCTTGATTGTATTATTAATTCTTCCTGCCACCTATTCAGCAGTCACGCTAACGATGGATCAGGCACGAAAAGAAGGAATCAAGCAGTTTGTAGGAAAAGAGTTCACCAATCATACGGTCATTAGTCAAGTCTACAAGTCAAGCAAAAATGAATTGGTCTTGACGATTGTTGGCAATCCTCTTTCAGAAGAACAATTAGAAACACTCCGCCAAAAACAAGCCTCTTACGGTATTCAATCTGTTCATTTGAAAGTCAATCAAGTTAATCAAATTCATAATTCGACAAAATTGGATAGTGAGAAGACCAAAGAATTTTATGAAAATATTAATAAGTATATCGATCAAAAACTCTCTGAAAAAAATTCACAAAAAGATATTGTAAAAGAAAATGAAGAAGACAAGGATTAAGGATATTGAACTTATCTCAAAAAAAGCAACGGATTTGCCGTTGCTTTTTTGCATAGTTGCGATAGTCTTGCTAAACCAGAATCGCCTCATATACCAGTTACAGATACCACTTTTATACGAATGAGAGAAGACAATATGAATATTATTACAAACCTATTTATTGCAAACGGATTTTTTCTTTCCACTTCGCAATTTGCGTTATTTCTTCTGAAAGCACTTCTTTGCCGATACGGATTTGACGTGCTACGCACTCTGGTGCTGTACCACTGTAGTTGCTGCGACCTGCTACGCAGGCTTCGATGGTGATGGCATCCAAGATATCCGCTTCAAAGTGGTGTGAAATAGCTTTGAAATCTTCCACTGACAAATCTAACAACACACAACCTTTTTCAATGCAATGTTGTACCGCTGCCCCTACAATGGCATGGGCTTCACGGAACGGTACACCTTTTTTCGCCAAGTAGTCCGCCATATCTGTAGCGTTAGAGAAATCATCGTCCAACACCGCTTTTGTATGGTCTCCATTGACTTTCATATGGCGTAACATATCCGCCGTAATCGAGATGGCGAAATGCAAAGTATCAATAGTATCGAAAACCCCTTCTTTATCTTCTTGCATATCTTTATTGTACGTCATTGGTAGGCCTTTCATGGTTGTAAGAAGTCCCATTAAATGACCGTAAATACGACCTGTTTTACCACGTACGAGTTCGCACACGTCTGGATTTTTCTTTTGTGGCATAATGCTAGAACCTGTGCAATGTGCATCGTCTAGTTCGATGAACCCAAATTCTGTACTAGACCAAAGGATTAACTCTTCACTTAAACGGCTTAAATGCATCATCACTTTTGCCCCAAAGCTGAGGAACTCTAGCACATAGTCACGATCGCTGACAGCATCCATACTATTTTCATAAATCGCATCGAAGTGCAATAATTCCTTCGTCATGTTTTGATCGATAGGATACGTAGTACCCGCCAAAGCGCCTGCCCCTAATGGCATCACATTGGCATGTTTAAAGATCAACGGCAAATTATCGAAGTCACGGCTCAACATAGAGAAGTATGCCATCATGTGATGACTAAATAATACTGGTTGCGCCCTTTGTAAATGAGTGTAACCAGGGATAATTACATCTTTGTATTTCTCTGCCACTTCTAAGAAAGCTTGTTGCAAGTTCACAAGCTCCTCACCCATGTGCACTACGGCCTTGCGGATGTACATATGTAAGTCCACTGCCACTTGGTCATTACGGCTACGGCCTGTATGTAGACGTCCACCCGCTTCACCAATCGCATCAGTTAAGCGTTTTTCGATATTCATATGGATGTCTTCTAATGCCACGGAAAACTCGAAGTCCCCTGCATCAATTTGCTTTTCAATAGCCTGTAAACCTGCTACGATAGCATCTTTATCTTCCTGAGAAATGATGTGTTGCTCTGCTAGCATCGTTGCATGAGCAATACTGCCTGCCACATCTTCTTTATACATACGGGAGTCAAAGGAAATAGAGGACGTGAAGTCCTCTACTGCCTTATCCGTCCCTTTGGTAAAGCGTCCGCCCCAAAGTTTCGCCATTATTTTAAACCTGCTTTCTCTTTCATTAATGCATTGATTGTTAAAGGCAATCCGAATAAGTTGATGAAACCTTCTGCATCAGCTTGGTTATATACATCATCTTCTTCAAATGTTACAAATTCTTGGTTGTACAAGGAATATGGAGACGTAGAGCCTGCACTCATGATGTTACCTTTGTACAATTTCAATGTGACTTGACCTGTTACTGTTTGTTGTGTGCTGTCCACGAAGGCTTGCAAGGCGCTCATCAATGGAGCAAACCACATGCCGTCATACACCAATTCTGCGTATTTATTAGCCACCAATTCTTTATAATGGTATGTGGCTCTATCTAGGCAAAGGTATTCTAATTCTCTGTGCGCATACATGATGATAGCTCCGCCAGGATTTTCGTAAACACCACGAGATTTCATGCCCACTAACCGATTTTCTACGATATCTACAATACCGATGCCGTTAGCTGCGCCGATTTCATTCAAAGTTTGTAAAATAGTTAGTGGAGACATGGTTTGACCATTCACCGCCACTGGAACACCTTCTTTAAAGTCGATCGTCACCATAGTTGGTACGTCTGGCGCTTCTTCTGGAGATTTGCTAACTAAATATACATCATTTTTAGGTGCGTTGTTAGGATCTTCTAAATCGCCCCCTTCATGGGATAAATGCCATACGTTTTGGTCCATGGAGTACGGGTGTTTTTTTGTGGCCACTACTGGAATGTCGTGTTTTGCTGCATATTCCATGCAATCTTCCCGGGATTTCAATTCCCATTCACGCCATGGCGCGATGATTTTTGTGTTCGGTGAAAGTGCTTTAATAGTCAATTCAAAACGCACTTGGTCATTCCCTTTACCTGTGGCACCATGAGCGATGGCATCCGCTCCTTCTTGTGCGGCAATTTCCACTAATTTTTTCGCAATTAATGGTCTTGCAAAGGAAGTACCTAATAAGTATTTACCTTCATACACAGCGCCTGCTTTTACCACTGGCCAAATGTAATCGGATACAAATTCTTCTTGCGCATCGATGATGTACGCTTTAGTAGCACCAGACTTGATGGCTTTTTTCTCTACTGCGTCATAATCTTCTGGTTGACCTAAGTTCACGCATACAGCGATCACTTCTGCGCCATAGTTTTCTTTCAACCAAGGAATAATAACAGATGTGTCTAAACCGCCGGAGTAGGCTAATACTACTTTGTTAATGTTGCTCATAATTGACCTCTTTCTTTGTGTAAATGACTGCTGTGCAGTACCTGTTTCTATCTTATGAACGTATTATACAACCATCTGTATAATAATGCAAGTATTTTTTATAAAAATTCTTTTATATACATTTTTATTCTATACACCTATCATTTCATAGTCATTTCCTATAACAAATAGCATTTCATTCTTACAGCACTACACTGTAATTTCAATTTATATGTATTACCGAATGAATCCACAACTCTACATCATTCTAGTTACTTAGTACAATCTTTTTATACATAGATACTAACAGATAAAACGTTTCTATTATTATAATGAATTCGCCCTATTGTTGATACCCCCTAGATATGATATGATGAACCCATGAAAACACTTTTTAAACTCATCCTTGTGCTCGCTTTAGCCGCTGGTGGTTTATATTGGTTCGCTGGGTATACCCCAGAGGATGCTAAAACGACTACGCAACATGTAGCACATACGATAAAAGAACAAACTATAGAACAAGGGGAAGATCAGCTTTCTAGAATCGACCGCATCAAACGTCTCTTTCATTTTAAAGAAGCTGTAGAGGAGGCCATGGATAAACGGGTGCCACCAGAGCATCGCGTTCGCAGCGAAGACATTAGCCCTATTGTAAAACAAGCTTTAGTGGCTACGGAAGATAAACGTTTTTATGAGCATGGAGCGGTAGATTTCTTTAGCATTGGTCGTGCCTTGTATACGAATACCATAGCTGGGCAAACCGTAGAAGGTGGTAGTACCATCACCCAACAATTGGTAAAAAATTTATTCTTATCCTCCAAGCGTATCATGTCTCGTAAGGTGGAAGAGGTATTTCTTGCCTATTTGATGGAGCATTATTACAGCAAAGATGAAATCATCACCATGTATCTTAACACCATTTATTATGGTACCGATTACTATGGTATTAAAGCAGCCTCTGAAGGATACTTTAAGACAGAACCGAAGAACCTGAACTTGAGTCAAGCTGCTGTGCTTGCAGGCATTCCACAGGCGCCATCCTACTTTAATCCGGTCAGCAACATAGATGCGACGAAACAACGACAACGGACGGTATTAACCTTAATGGCACAACAAGGGATTATCTCCTATGCAGACATCGATAAAGCCTATTATAAGCGACTTGATGCTCCGAAGAAACACAGAGTTACTGATTAATCTACCTAGGTTACATATGCTAATACCTGGATGATACAAGTACGCTTATCTTATTACCACATATAAAAGAATCTATGGCAACATAGGACAAAAAAACAGAGGAAAGTTGAACAAAACGTATCAACTTTCCTCTATTTTATTTCGTAGTATGTATTACAAGCTTTAGCTATGAGTATATCGTTTCTATTGACTACCGCCAAACAGGAATACCTAACAACGATACCATGGTTCTGTTACCTTGCGCTTATCTTCCTAAGTTTCCTACTGGTACGTAGATGCTACCACTGGACATAGGTGCGATGGTACCTTGATCGTAAATCAATACAATGTCATGATTTTCACGGGCAAAGAAACTATTTGGCTTACCTGCTGTGACATCTGTATAGATAGCTTTCTTACCTTCTTTCGGTAACTGTTGTAATCCTGCTACAATTGTTTCTTGTGGTAATCCACCAAAATCACTTAAGGACAACGTACGTCCTGTCGTCGTATTAAACGTAAATCCCTTTTCTACATTCACACCATGAGACGCGTTGTCTTCAATGGTATAGGATGTGATGGTAACAGAAAAAATCCCATTTCCGTCCGCTTTGATATCATAGCTCATGTATAAATTTTGCTTTTCTCCATCTACTGCTTTTTCATTCGTTTTGTGCACTTGCTTACGAAGTTTTTCTACATAGTCCGTGATAGTCTTATTGATGGATTTTGTCACGTAAGGGCTTACCGATTGCACTCGTGGATATGTCAGGTCCATATGGTTTTCTTTCACTGTCTCTGGTTTAACTGTTACTTGCAAACGATCTGTAAAGGCTTTCGCCGCTGGCGCTACGATTTGCTTTTTATCTTGTCTAGCTTTCATCGTTTCCTCGCGAATAATGCGATTGGTTTCTGGTGATGCCGTCGTAGAGATACGTTCACCTACCGCAATAGGCATTTCTTTCACCACCGTAATATCTGCTGCCTGCAATGCTATTGGTAAACAAGCGGCCATGAGTACCGCACCAAATATTTTTCTTCTCATAGTCTGTCTCCTTATCACATAGGGTATAATTATATCTCTATTATATACATCAACTACATGAACCGTATATGAAAATTTTTAATATACTTTCCTAAATAGACGTATGTATACAAAATTTACTATATTTTTTATTGAAAGTCCTTGAGAATACTGATACAATGAGTAAGATAGTAGTGTATTTTAAGGAGGTATAACTATGAAGCATGATTTTATGAGTCATGATATTAGCTTGCCGGAATTAACAGTCAGAGGGATGTTACTAGGTGCGATTATTACATTAATCTTCACAGCATCTAACGTATACCTAGGTCTGAAAGTAGGTTTGACGTTCTCATCCTCCATTCCGGCTGCTGTAATATCTATGGCAATCTTACGCTTCTTCAAGGATTCCAATGTTCTTGAAAACAACATGGTACAAACGCAAGCATCTGCTGCGGGTACCTTATCTGCAGTCATCTTCGTATTACCAGGTCTATTGATGATCGGGTATTGGCAAAACTTTGACTTATTGGAAACATTGTTATTATGTGCCTGCGGTGGCTGTCTTGGGGTATTATTTACTATTCCATTACGTCGCGCTATGGTTATGAATAGTGACTTACCATATCCAGAAGGTCGCGCTGCTGCTGAAATTTTGAAAGTAGGTTCTACTGTTCCTGGAGAAACTACAAAACAATCCGGCGGTATGAAAGAAATCGTTTCCGGTGGTGCCTTAGCTGGTATCATCAGCTTTGTCACACAAGGTTTCCGCGTATTTGGCGAATCTAAATCTTTCTGGTTCCCTGTTGGAGCTGGAGCTACACAAATTCCATTTGGTTTCTCCTCCGCTTTATTAGGTGCCGGCTTCTTAATCGGTATTGCCAGTGGTATCGCAATCTTGATCGGTATGATTATTGCTTGGGGTGGTTTCGTACCATACTTAACCAACCATCTACCAAATCCAGATAACTTGGAAGCTATCAAATTCTCTAACACTGTATGGAAAACTAAAGTTCGTTTCATCGGTGCTGGTACAATCGGCGTAGCTGCCATTTGGACATTATTGACATTGATCAAACCAATTATTGAAGGTATCAAATTATCTATCAAATCCATGACGGCTAGCGCAGAATATCGCGATACACACCGTATGGATACAGATATGAAACCATCTACTATCGCTATCGTATTTGCATTAATTATTATTGGCTTAATCATTTGCTTCTACTCTTTCGTATCTGCTCTTCCAATGTCCGCAGGTCTTGCTTGGACACTTGTGATTGCAGGTATTGTAGTGGCATTGTTAATCGGCTTCTTCGTAGCTGCTGCTTGTGGTTACATGGCTGGTTTGATTGGTACTTCCGCAAGTCCAATCTCTGGTATCGGTATCATCGGTATCATCGTATCTTCTCTAGTAGTATTTGCCATCGGTTCTGCCAATGACTTATTATCTACTCCTGAAGGCGTAAAATTCTCCACTGCCTTGGCGATTTTCATGACTTCCGTGGTTATCTCCATTGCAGCCATCTCCAACGATAACTTACAAGACTTAAAAACTGGTCAATTAGTTGGTGCTACACCTTGGAAACAACAGGTGGCTCTATTAATCGGTTCCCTTGCTGGTGCCGTAGCGATTGCTCCAGTACTTGACTTGTTATACCATGCCTACGGTTTCACAGGAGCTATGCCTCGTGAAGGAATGGATCCTGCTCAAGCATTGTCCGCTCCACAAGCTACATTGATGCGTCAAATCGCAGAAGGTATCTTCAATGCTAATATGGATTGGACTTACATCTTCTACGGTATCCTTGTTGGTATTGCCGCTATCGTTGTTAACTTGATTTTAAAATCTACAACAAAATCCTTAACATTGCCACCACTTGCAATTGGTATGGGTATCTACTTACCTCCAACTTTGGAAATGCCTCTTGTAATGGGTGCCATCATCGGTTACTTCGTAAATCGTTACATCACAAAACGTGCGAAAGAACGTGCTGGTGCTTATGCAGATGCTGACGTAGAACAATCTAACCGCCGTGGCGTATTGTTCGCTTCCGGTTTGATCGTTGGTGAAAGTATCATCGGTGTTATCATTGCTGGTATCATCGCCTTCTCCGTAAGTACAGGTGGTAGCGAAGCTCCACTTCAATTGGCTTTCACTGAAGCAAAATCCTATGGTGATACAGCTGAATGGCTAGGCTTTGCAGCATACATCTTTGTTGCACTTTGCTTAATTCGCATCGTAATCGCTTCTAAATTCAACAAAGCAGAAGCAGAAGCAATCGAAAACATGAATAAATAAAACACTACACATATCACAAAAGAGGCTGTAACCCTATGGTTGCAGCCTTTTTATTTCGCTAAAGAAATACACAAATAACAAAGGACTGAAGTAAATTCTAATACATCATTTTACTTCAGTCCTTTTATATTTGTATTATGCTAGCATATACAATGCTACCATTATGTATTCTTTCTAGCATATACAATGCTACTATTTTCCATTGTTTCTACCATATTTATAGATCCATACAAGTCCATAGATACAACCTATAACAGTGGCAATCATACCACCAATGGATACATCCCAAAGGAACGCTAAGGCTACACCGATAGTCGTAGCTATGGTAGATACTATCATACTGATGAATAACATGGCTTTCACAGATCGAGCCAGCATAAATGCCGTCGCTGGTGGACCAATCATACAACCCGTTACCAAGATCGCACCTACCGTCTGAAATGAGGCTACTGTCGTTAAGGAAGTCAATGTCATAAGTCCATAGGACACTGCCATAGGCATCGCTTGATACACCTTAGCACACACAGGATCAAAGGTGGTAAGGATCAATTCTTTCTTAAAGAGTGCAATACATACTGCATTGATAAGACACACCAACATAGCAATCCATAACAACATAGGTCCTAAGTCATAAGCATCTATGGTAAAGCGTTGAAATGTAGCAAAGGCTAAATCGCCTAAAATCGCCGTATCTACATCGAGATGTATGTGTTTACCAAATAAGGTAACTAACACAATAGCTAAGGCAAATAAGAAGGGAAATACGATACCGATAGCTGCATCTGGTCGAATATACCGACGTCGTTGCATCCACTCGACGGCATACACCGTCCCCACTCCCATGGCAGTAGCACCAATGATGAGCCAAGGGGAGTTCAAATCTTTCGTCACCAAAAAGGCTAATACAATGCCTAAAAACACAGTATGTGTTATGGCATCCACCATCATAGATAAACGGCGTAACACCAAAAATGTACCTATGAGGCTACAACTAATTCCTGTGATTGTAGCGATACCCCATATTTCTAAGATATGACTCATCCTAAACACCTCCTCATGAGGCGTTTACCATTAGCCAATACTAAACTTAATAAAATCATACCAGTCATCACAATGATGATAATAGGACCCGTAGGAAGATTGCCCCATAGGGCGCTCACAAATGTACCCATAAATGCCACTACACTACCACTGATAGCTGCAATGATCACTAGAGTACGTAAGGAGTGAGTCCACTGGCGACCAATCATGGCTGGACCAATTAATAAGGAGCTAATTAATATAACCCCTACTGTCCGAATGCCGATAACAATGGTCACCACCAATGCGGCACGGTAAAAAAATCGCACCTTTGACACAGGAATACCCATCAACTGCGCCTCAATAGGGTCAAATACGGTAAGACTCAATTCTTTCCAAAGTATAATAACCCCACCTACAATGCAGGTTCCGCAAATGGCCATCACCCAAATGTCACTTTGCATCATGGTTACAGCTTGACCAAAGATAAATGTATTCAGACCTGCCTGTCCAGCATTTTCCATAGACTGTACTCGCGTTAATAACACTGTACCAAATCCAAAGAAGGCCGCTAAAATCGTAGCTAAGGCTGCATCAAAACGAACTCCTTTTTGGGATGTTTTGTGCATAATCCATTCTGACAAACAGGCCGTGCATATGGCACCTAGTAATAGTACTGTAGTGTCTTTCACGCCTGTTAAAAGAAACCCCGCCACTACCCCAGGTAGTGTAGAATGGGCTACGCCATCGCCTAGTAAACTTTCTTGGCGCAAGACTGCAAAAGTTCCTATGACGCCACATACCAAGCCTAGCATCACCGTCCCCAGTGCTACGATTTGAAATGTATATTGTTGTAATAATTCCATGGTGCCTCCTAGTATGAATATGTCTCATCTAGGATATGGGAACCTACTATATCTCGAACTGGTCCCATGCCCACCAATCTGCGGTTGACGCAGAGAACTTGATCAAAATACGTTTCTAAAGTCTGTAAATTATGATGCACAATGAGCAAGGTTTTACCTGCTGATTGCATTTCTTTCATAATCTTTACTAACACAGATTCTGTGGTCTTATCAATGCCTTTAAAAGGTTCATCTAGCAAGTACACCTCTTGGTTCTCCACCAAAGCACGGGCTAGGAATACACGCTGTTGCTGACCTCCTGACAATTGTGAGATAGATCGCTGTGCATAGTCTAACATGCCTACCGTTTGCAAGGCTTTTGTCGCCTCATCTCGTTCACGTTTCCCTGGTCGTTTAAACCACCCCAGTCTGCGGTAGGTGCCCATTAATACCACCTCAAATACAGTAATCGGGTAATCCCAATCTACTGCTGAAGTTTGTGGTACGTAAGCAATATGGTTATAAATATTATTTGTTTTCGCGCCTCCATAAGCAGAAACTGTTTTAGTATCTAATGTTAACTCAATCGTTCCTTCTACTAATGGCACAAGCCCTAACATGGCTTTCACCAAGGTTGATTTGCCAGCACCATTAGGACCAACTATGGCCGTCATCGTTCCTTGTTCAATCTGAAAGGATACATCTTTCAGCACCACCGTATCATCATAGGCGACTGAAAGATGATCTACTTTCAAAATACACTTGCTGTCACTCATCATTTAAGAGCTCCTACAATGGTATCAATATTGGCTTTGACCATGCCAATGTAAGTGCCGCCTTCTGTGTTAGGAGAACCTAAGGAGTCGGAGTATAATTCACCGCCGATAGCTACGTCCCAACCTTTAGCTTTACATGCTTCTTGTACAGCTTCGATTGTTTTATGAGGAACAGAAGATTCTACGAAGATAGCTTTGATTTTGTGATCTACAATAAATTGTACTAAGTCGTTCATATCTTTTGTACCCGCTTCTGTAGCTGTGCTCACACCTTGCAAACCTTTTACTTCAAAGCCATAAGCACGAGCAAAGTAATGGAATGCATCATGCGCTGTAACTAATACACGAGATTGTTCAGGAATTTCTTTCGTTCTATCTTTAATATATTGATCTGCTGCATCTAATTCTTTCATATATGCTTCGTAATTAGCCACATAATCTTTTTCATGTTTAGGGTCTTTCGCTACCAATGTGTCTTTTACCACTTTTGCAGCTAATTTCCAGTTTTGTACATCGAACCAAATATGAGGATCTTTTGCATCTGGACCTTCTTCTTCAAAGGCTAACAATGTGGATGGATCCATATCTTTAGACACTTCCACTACTGTTTTGTTGGATTTTTTTAATTCTTGGAATACTTGGCCCATTTTACCTTCTAAATGGATACCATTCAAGAAGATTACATCGCCTTTTTGTAAAGTAGATACATCACCCGCACTAGCTTGATACAAATGTGGGTCTACCCCAGCACCCATCAACCCTTGTACTGTTACATGGTCACCACCAATTTTTTGTACTAAATCTGTAATCATTGTTGTAGTAGTTACCACTTGTAATGGCTTACCATCTTGTACCGTATCCGCTTGTTTTCCACAGCCTGCAATAGCCATAATACAAACGGCAAACACAATGAACAACCGCCATAATTTAAATTCTTTCATGGTCTTTCCTCCCTTACTAAACATGTGGGATGTCCCGTACTATCCCTAAATTAAAAATTCCATGAGTCTTACTTAGCTATACTATATCACAACTGATACTATTTCTCAATATAAATTTTTAATTATATCTTTCAAAGATCGAAAGAATTAGCTATTACCTATATTATCATTTATATTTATGATAATGGATATTGTTTACTCTATAATATATCATTAAACATGTCCTATGTGTGCCCAAAAAAGTCCACTTTGAGATGACAATATATTTTTTTGTGATATACTACAGGTACAAAAGTTAATCAAATCCATTGAAACAAAGAACCCCCACAGTTGCCGCTGTGGGGGTTCTGCTTTTTCACTTACAAAATCGTAAACACCGTCACTTCTCTAGCACAGTTCAACCGCACTGGGAACCAATGTCCCGACCCTCGGCTTACATAGGCAAATAATCCTTGCTCTTCGTACAGTCCTTTCCAATAGGGCTTGTACACTGGCACTAGGTTCATCCCCCACAGATTGATCTGTCCACCATGGGTATGTCCAGATAAGGTTAATGGGATATGTCTACGAAATGCTTCAGGAATATAGTTCGGATGGTGCGCCAACAAAATAGGATAGGCATTGTCGGGCATGCCTTTCATAGCTTTGTCCAACAAGCGTACATTTTCCTCTTGCACATCATCTTTAAAGTGGTAATCCATGCCCACTAAGTATACAGGGCGAGGTCCTCCTAATATCTGTTGATGGCTATTGCGATACATGTGCATCTTCGTTTGGTGTAACCGCTTCCACACACGCTCTACATCGACACGGTATTCGTGATTTCCTAAAATGTAATCAATGCCATCAGGAAAATCTTGTACACGGCTATCTAAATACTCTGCCACTTCATCAAGATAGCCTAAATCATCGATTAAATCTCCAGTGATAACCAGTCGATTCGGGTGTTCACTAGCAACGGCATCCACCATTTCTTTCAACTTATCCATACCGATGAAAGGACCCATATGAACATCGCTAAGTTGTCCAATTTTATATCCTTTCAGCACCTCTGGTCTATCTTTTAAAGCCAATTGTATCTTGCATAGTTGCAGTTCACCATTCCCTTGAAAGGCCGCTACTGATCCTGTGACACCTACTACAGCAGGTACCACCACAGCAGTGCGTTTAAAGAAATTCCGCCGTGATTCATCGATAGGACTGTCCCCGCTGTCAGAGCGAGCCCCTAAACGCATAAGTCCGTAGAATACACCGAAGATCGTCAATACTGCAAAGGTGCCGAATAGTGCTACGACCAATCCATTCAGTTCGATCAGAACCGGTCGCACTAGATCCATCACCATGCCACCATGGATGCTGTACATAAGGCGTTGTAGAACAATCGTTCCTATGGCAAGGGCTAACCCCAGTACACCACCATAGATTAGTCCCTTTCGTTTCGAACCGTTTCTAAAAAAAGCTACCCAGTATCCTGTCATAGCTCCAAAAAGAGCCATTCCCAGTACTAGGATGCCTATAAACATATATATTCTCATCTATATCACTCCTCGGTATAGATTAACAAAGATCAATGAATTTACCATGAGGTCCTGCCCAAGGTAAGACGTGAAAGGCCTCTTTACGACAGAGAATCCAATCCTCCTTCAGAGGAATAATCTGACCTTCTGCTACAGCTTGTTGCACCGCTTCATCGCCTTCCAGCACAATCGTATTCGATGAATCTATTGCTACCTCTGTAGCTTCTCCTCGATAGCCTTTCATAGTCCATTTGCGATGACTAAAAATATGCGTCACTTCCTTTATCATAGGTCGTTCCATAGTGACTATAACCCCAATGGATTGTAATACCTCAACTAATTCTACTTTGCGGCTCTCTGCTGTACCACCTTCTATACTTGGAAACTCCCACATATTTTGTAGCAATCCCTCTTTAGGTCTTCGATGGAGCACATAGTAGCCCTCTAGCGTTTGGACAATCCCTACGTAGAGCTGTACAGACTGCACCTTTGTTTTCTTAATCCGTATAGGTAATTGTTGCTCTGTTCCTGCTGCTTTTGCTGCACAATCCTGTACTAATGGACAGGACTCACAGCGGGGTGTTTTAGGAATACAAATCGATGCACCAAAGTCCATGAGGGCTTCGTTAAAGTCGCCTGGTCGATCGTAGGGCATGGTCTCTTCTACCAATGTAGTAATCGCTTTTTTCCCTACGGTACCTAGAATATCTTCATGGATATCGTACAGACGAGCATACACGCGAAGTACATTGCCATCTACGGCAGGTTCACGAAGATTATACGCAATAGAGAGCACTGCTCCTGCTGTATAGGAGCCTACACCTTTTAAGGATTCCATTTCCTTCCGTGTTCTCGGTACTTGACCTCCATAGGTTTCTACTACTTCTTTCACACCTTGGTGTAAATTACGAGCTCTGGAGTAATATCCAAGACCTTGCCATGCCCTAACCACCGTATCTTCTTCGGCACTAGCTAAACTTTCAAGTGTTGGAAATTGCAATACCCAGTTTTCAAAATAAGGACGCATGGCCTCAATTCGAGTTTGTTGAGACATCACTTCCGACACCCAAATCCGATAAGGGTCTTTACTTTCACGCCAAGGTAAATCACGCTTATGCACATCATACCAATCTAACAAATGTTTCGTCCATGCCACTTGGCTTTGCTGTTCTACTTGTTTCACTTCATGCCCTCATATATCCAAGCCGTCACACGGTCTACATCGTCGCTTTCTAGCACCTCTTCTACAATTGCAAATTGCATGGATTCTATCGTACTATTATCTTCTTTGAAAGTAATAACACCTTTCAACTTCTCGCCACGCCAAATCCGTGGAATCCACTCTTCATCACCAGCCCACATATGATCAAAGGGAGTGTTCTCCAACGTAAACCAATGAGGCTCCATCTCTTCCGATTCCAAAGGAATGCCTTGAAATTGTTCCACTATATATACATAACTAATATGGCTCAACTCTGGTGAATAAGGAAACTGAAAGTCCAAGATCGCCACCGCCTGTAAGTCTTCTTGCTTCACTAGCAAAGAGACTTCCTCAAACACTTCACGCACTGCGCAGGCACGGAAACTTTCACCGTCCTCAATTTTACCACCAAATCCATTATAATAACCGGCTCCAAAGCCACGTTTTTTTCGTCCCAATAAAAATAAATCTTCCCGTTTTGGAAAACATAATGTTGTAGGTCTCATAATTCCTCCTATTCTTTTTTTATTATATCATGTTTCACACTTTCATAAACATCATCCCCTATGATACTATAGTACTAGTGAGGTGAACCATGAAAAAACCATTAATTTTTGATATTGCTTTAGGACAAACAAAACCCGACAGCATGCATAATCGCGACGGGCACTGCCCATTTTGCGAACCCTCGCAATTAACCGATATACTAGATACATCTGGATCTATCATTTGGCTCATGAATAAATACCCTGTATTAGAACGCACATGGCCTACTGTTATCATTGAAACGCCACCCCATGTGCACACAGAATATTCTAAATTGTCCTTTTCAGATGCGGTCCACATTTTAGAGTTTGGTCGAACCAAATGGGAAGAAGTAAAAGCCAACCCTCGTTTTACATCGGTCTTATTCTTTAAAAACTATGGCCCCATGTCTGGCGGATCTATCTATCATCCGCATAGCCAAATCATCGGCCTAGAGGACTATGATTATCGTCAAGATATTGACAGAGAACATTTTGATGGATGGCTTATCTATGAACAGGATAAGCTGCGCGTGACCTTATCCAATCGTCCTATCCATGGATTCTTTGAATTTAATATGCGATTTGATCCACAATTAGATACATCTATACTAGCTAACTACTTACAACGTACCTTACGGTATATATTAGAAGGTTTCTCTAAATATACGAAATCTTATAATCTATTTTTCTATGATATAAATGACGGCTTTCACTACCTCAAAATCGTGCCTCGCTATATAACATCGCCTTTAGTTATTGGCTATGGGATTCCCCAAGTATGCCACGAAACACGAGCTTTAGAGGTTATCCGTCACATACAGCCATATTTACACAATCCTTTGGAGGTTTAATGAAAGTTTTTGCCATTGGCGATTTACACCTATCTGGGCAACCACCAACAAAACCTATGACCATATTTGGTCCACACTGGGATAACCACTGGGAACGTATCCAAGCACACTGGCGAGAACATATAAGGCCTGATGACCTAGTCTTTCTAGTCGGGGATATGTCTTGGGCTATGCGACTCAGCGATGCACAAGTGGACTTAGATGCTATCTCTGATTTACCAGGCCAAAAATTTATGATTCGCGGTAATCACGATTACTGGTGGACGAGCCTGCAAAAAATGAATACCCTTATGGAAGGGCGCATCACTTTCTTGCAAGGTAGAGGTCTCTATCTTAACGGGATTGCCTTCGGTGGCACCAAAGGGTATATCTATCCCCAAGATCCTTTCTTTAAAGAAGAAGATGACCGCCACATCTACGAGCGGGAATTAATGCGCACTAAGACCGCTCTGGAAGCGATGGAAACTGCCATCAATGAAAGTGGCGATAACCCTACTCAGGTAACACGCATACTTTTACTACATTATCCACCTACATTGGAAAATCATGCCAATGGATTTACAGACCTATTAGAACAGTACCATATAGATCACTGCATATTTGGTCATTTACACGATAAAACATCATTCCTAAAAGTGCCGTCCCATTGGGGACACACACAATTACACTTAGTCTCAGCGGACGCCGCTAATTTTATGATGAAGGAGATACCATGAGCCGTATCCACAAAGAACACTTACAAGCAGGGTACATCTTTGGTGACCCTCATAACGAAGAATACCTATACCTACCAGCCGGAGAAGTTGGCTCCAGCGATCCTCGTTGCATCTTTGAACAAGGGCCCACAAAAGAAGACCTAACCCTAGAAGAAGCGTGCCGTATCATCGATCGATATACATTAAAACCGTGTAAGCACCCAAACCTAGGGAAGCGGTCATTTTAGAGCGATAGAGAATAAAAATAAGTAGTATTAAGCCGAAAACTATGCTATACTATACACAAGAAAAGAAGAGCCATCAACGTGTCTTAGGCGTTAGGCTCATCTCAAAGGATATAAACAGTGATAAAGCCTAACGTGTTAAGGTGGCAAGACCTTATGCGTTAGGCTTTTCACTTACATATTTAAGTAAGTTAAAAATGCTATAACTAACATTCCAAATTGTATTAGTAAACTAAAAATTTCGAATAGTGTCATAGTATCACCTCCTCCCAATGATTAGGAAGAGATAAACCCAACTCACGTTGATAGTTCTTCTATATTTATAGTATAGCATATTTTTTACATATCGTTGATGTGTAATTAAAATACGTATTAACAAAAATCCCTAAGGAACGCAGTTGCGTGTAGAACACTAGTGGCGTTCCTTTTTTGGTCTAAATAAAGCAATACTAGAAGAGCACGACATGTTCCGGAGCAAACCTAACGTAGTATCAGTTTGTGGAGGAATGTGTCGTGCTCTTCCCTTTGCTAGTAAAAGAAACGCCACTAGTTTCATAACGAAGCCAGTGACGTTTTATAGTAAGGGTATTTTTTGTTTTTGTGTTATGTTTGTGTTATTTGTATTTATATAGTAAGGGAGTTTTAAGGAGAATTTTGCTAGAATTAATATTTGCTAGTTTTTGCTTTTACATTGATAACTTCACCAGTCATTGCATCTACTTTGACTTCAGCTTCTTTACCACTGCCATCGATCATATCTAATTCATAGACTAAACGACCATGATTTTTTTCTACGGACCAATCCATCGCTTCAAATGTGCCACCCACTTTTTCTTGGGCTTTTGTTTCTGCTACTTCTGGCATGATAATATCATTCACATCAAAGGCTTTAGACATACTATGGCTGCCTTTCATAGCTTGACCATACATCATGGAACCATGTTGTTTCGCATGTTTACCAGGTTTCATTGGTTTTACTTCTGTATTCAAAATGTCTCCATTTTCACGGATGTGCATTTCAATTTTTAAGCCATCTGCAATGCCATCTACTTCATAGATTGGATTATGTTTTCCATCATAAGAAATACCTACAATTTGTGCATCTGGATATAAAGATTTGAAAGTTGTTACAACCCCTTTATAATCTACATCACTCAATGGTAATACGCTAGGCACCACACTACCTACACCATTCCAAGAATTAATTTTTGCCATTTGATCCGCAGGAACACCTTGTACTTTCGCAGCATTTACCACACCACTTGCCATCATAAGTCCTGCACCTAGAGCCATCACAGCAGCTCCTAAACGAAACATTTTTTTCATAATTTCCTCCTTCACGTGCCCGATGCATCGTGTCTTGGTTTTTAATTAAGGAATATTCGTTATTTCTAACTTGCTTATATCATATCCTATGAATATGAATCAATTATGAAAAAATAATGAGCCAACCATGAAGTTATGATGAATATTAGATGAAGTTTTGCCCCCTGTTACATACATGTATTCTCACATTTGACAAAGAGCCGCAATATTGATATATCATTATAAAAACTATTTCAAATTATATACACACTATAAATACAAAAAGAGACAACACCGAAATGTTGTCTCTTTATCTGTTTTAGTATGCTAGATGGTAATTAGTGTTTAACTAATGTTAAGATACCTTCCAATTGAGGGAAGAATTCTTGACCGAAGTAAGCAAAAATACCAGAAATAATTAAGTATAACAAGAAGTATTTAGCTACATGAACCATGATGGAACTTGCATCGATGGAATGACGTAATTGATCAGCTTTTTGTGCATCGATTTTGTGTTCTTCGATGAATGTGTTAAGAGCAGGACCTACGGCACCGATGGCAATCGCAATACTTTGTGGGGAGAACATTTTACCAACACCAGCGGAACCAGAGTTAGTTGCTGCCAACCACAATGCTAATGTATCATGACCAGGTGTCAATTGATGAGCCGCTGCTGTTTGCAATGGTCCGAACAATACGTTTGCATTTGTACCAGAACCTGTCAAGAAGGCACCCAATGCACCAATTACAGGAGCAAATGCAGGGTACATACTACCGGTAGCAGCTACTAATGCATTCGCAATCATGCCAGTCATACCAGAGTATGTCATCAATTTTGCAGTTACTACTACAGAAATGATTGTTACATATGTTAATTTCAAAGTTTTGAAAGTATTAGTTAATACTTGTTTTTGAGTTCCAAGACCTGCTTTTTGGATAAAACCACCAATTAAAGCGGAAATGAAAATCATGATACCAGGTGTTGCAATCCATACGAATGTGTAAGGTTTTGCATTTACACCAGCATGGATAGGTACAGATGTTTTAAATACCATCAAAGCATTATATACAGCTGGCACCAATTTAGATGTACCAATTAACAAGATGAAAATCAAAATGAATGGAGATGCTGCAATTAAACCTTCTTTAGCAGATACTGTACGTGCAGCGCCAGTTTCAACTTTGTATTCTGGATCATTAACAGGCATTAATTTTGCGATAGCAATTATGACACCCATGATTACAATAGAAGAACCCATAACGGCTAACTCAGGACCACCTGCATACATGCTAATCAATAATTCAGGAATCGCCAATGCTAAACCAGCTAATAAAGTTTGTACGAATACACCTTTAATTGCTTTCACACCGCCCGCAATGATGCCTACGATGAAGAATGGAGTAATTACGTTTAAGAAGAATAATTGCACTGCAATGAATGTACCCAATTCAGCTGGTTGTAGACCAGTCAAAGATGCCAATGTTGTTGTTGGAATCGCAATAGAGCCAAATGTAGTTGGTACGGAGTTTGCTACTAAACAAGCCAAGATGGATTTCAATGGATCAAATCCTACTGCTACCATCATCGCTGCTGGAATCGCAACGGCTGTACCGAAACCTGCCATACCTTCCATGAAAGCACCAAAGCCCCATGCTAACAATACGGCTAAGATACGCATATCACTAGTTACGGAAGATAACATAACTTTAATAGTTTCCATAGCTTTTGTATGAACTACTAATTGATATGTAAAAATTGCTGCTGTAATAACCAAAAGAATTGGCCAAACTGCAAGAGCTACACCTTCCATAGCTCCTGTGTACATAATATATGCATTTTCTCCATAGTAGAATACAGCTAAAATATATGTACCAATTGCTGCTGCCAAACATGCTTTCCATGCAGGCATTTTTAATACTGCCAATGCTACGATAAGCCATAGGATCGGCAAGACTGCTAAAAATATATCCATATTAACAATCCCTTTCTATAGTGTGAATCACTGTAATTCAAATTCTAGCATACGTACAGTGGTGTATAAACAATAAGAGAGGAAATCTACAGATTCCCTCTCTCATATGTTCTAAGATATTGACTGTTACCAGTCTCTAAGAAGTATTCCTTAGGGATACAAAACTACTAATTCTGCATCGATAAAGATTTGTAATTGTCAGCTACTGACTTCTAATTAGTAGTTGGAAGCAACTGCTTTAGGTGGTTCATAGTCGCCGAAGTATTTTTTAGGATCCAATTTCAACAAGTTACATACGTCGAACAATTCTGCCACAGTTTTATCGATAACTGGAATACCTTCTTTACGGCAAACTTCGATAGCTTCTGCTTCTTTTTCACCATGAGTGTAGATGCGTTCAGCACCTTCAGCTTTAGGAGCTTCACGAAGTTCTTGTAAGAATGTGGAGAAGTGTTTTTTAACGTCTTCTGGGTTACCGAAGATAGCTGGGTTAATAGCCATGAAACCATGACAAATATTGGAACGGCCACCAGTCATACATTTATTGGATGTACCACCTTGAGAGAAGATAGATGCGAAGATTTCGCAAAGCATACCGTAGCCATAACCTTTGTGGGAACCTAATTGTTCAGTGTTGCCACCTAAAGGCATGATACCGCCACCAACGTGGTCAGAGATATTGCCCAATACTTCGCCAGCATCTTGAGATGCTTTACCGTCTTTATTTAATGCCCAACCGTTAGGTAATTCTTTACCCAATTTGTTGTACATTTCTAATTTACCACGAGTTACTACTGTAGTAGATGCGTCGAAGAAGAAGTTGTATGGTTCAGCTGGCATTGTGAAAGCGATTGGGTTGGAACCAAGCATTGCTTTACGAGCAAATGTTGGAACCATGATTGCTTCAGAGTTAGTGCAAGAGAAACCGATTAAACCTTCTTTTAAAGCAAGATCAGCATAGTAACCAGCGATACCATAGTGGTTAGAGTTACGAGCAGATACGATACCGATACCAGATTCTTTAGCTTTTTTAATTGCTAATTCCATAGCGAAATGACCAACTAATTGACCCATTGCGTCATGACCTTCAACAACTGCGGATACTGGAGTTTCGAATACTACTTCTGGTTTTGCTTTAATGTCGATAAGACCTTTTTCAATACCTTTGTGGTAACGAACTACACGTTGCATACCATGGGATTGGATACCGTACATGTCGGACATCATCAATACGTCTTTAATGATGCTAGCTTCTTCAGGACTGAAGCCAAATCCTTCAAATGCGTCTTGACAGAATGCGTTAAGTTTTTCTTCTTGGATGTAAACAAAATTTCCCATCGTTAAAACCTCTTTCCCTAACTAAAAAATATGTGTGACATCGCCTGTACTCCTCTATAGGTGGTCACGACTCTTGATACGTAAATTATAGCACACATGTACACCACATGGAATAGAAATCCCCTATTTATCAGCATTTTAACCTTATCATATATGCATAGTTAAGAGATAAATTAATTGTTTTTATTAATATTTTTCTTAAAAAGTAGCTATTTCAGAGGGTAAACCAATCATTACTTTTAGTTATACCTCATCTTCCTTCTTCATCATAACTTCATTTTCCTATGCTTCTATATCGAATTCCATAAAAGAATATCTATATTTATCGTTCTTCTCTATCGATATCCATCGATAATGCGGAGATGTTGTATAGTCTACTATAACGGTTAGTTGTATGTATCCTTATTATTTTCACTATTTTGATTCTTTTTTATCCTTTTTATCCTTTTTATCCTTTTTATCTTTTTTATCTTTCTTATTCTTTTTATCTGTTTTTTTATCCACTACAACGCCAGATTCATCACTAATAGCTGCATTCATTTCTTTGGCAATATTAAACGCTGCATCATAATTTGGCATAGTCACAATATTAGTCGTTCCAATCGCTACGGTAGATCCATCTACACGGGCACCGCCAATGGCATGATCGTGATACAATCTAGCCAATTTACCAGCCACTAAGTAAGCTCGCATTGGCGCCGTATAATTACCTTTTGCCGTGCCTTCATAGACAGGCTTACCATTGATAAATACTGTTTGTTGTTCTACTTTCACATGATTTTCAGAGTACACGTATAAGCGTTGCAAATTGTCCAATACCCGTTGCGATGTTTTTGGATGGTCGTTAGGATTTAAAATTTTACCAAATCCCTCACGGTAGGTGTCGCCATATTTATTTTTAATCACTTCCATGGCAAGGGCGGCACCGCCTACATTATATGAAGAATCTGCTAAGATGCTAAAACCTAATTCATCAGCATGTTTCTCTTGAGACATAGTGAACACTTGACTATCTAAATATTTTCCAGTAAGTCCCGCCGCAATTTGACCTAAATCTCCAGAGTTAAACGTAGCTGCCCCAATTACTGTAGACAAAATACTGCTTTTCTTAGCTCCATTCACTAGATCTTTGTGCTCTCCATGGCTCAATTCATGACCAATAACATAGGCCAGCGCATCATCATCTAGCAAATCCATAGCCCCTTTGTTAATAGACATAACACGTCCAAAGGTCATGAAGGCATTGAAATCTTCATCTGGGTTAACGTACACCACATAACTGCGTTTCACATGAGGTGATTTTGAAAGTTCATCCACAATATGCTTCGCCCGCATTTGATAAGCATAATTATCATACACACCTGTACGGTCTTTTGTTTTTTCCAGCATCTCTTGTTGACCTTGCTCTGTATTGTCTAGGTCACTCAAATGTTGATGCACAGAAATGCCTCCTAATACACTTTTACCAAGAGTCTCCCACAATCCATGAGCTTCTACTGTAAATATTCCTGTAGATGCAATCCCCATAGTTAACACTGCTGCACACAGCATACGTTTCCAAGTCTGTTTCATTGTCTCTCTCCTCTCATTACATACCAGGATCATCTTCGCGATATGCCAAATCTCTAAATCTCGTGTATGCCCCTTCAAACCATAATTTTACAATTCCTAACTCACCATTACGATGCTTACGGATGATAACTTGTGTTTCTACACCATCACTAGTATCTTCTGTATCTTGATAGTTTTCACGGTTCAAGAAAGCAACGATATCCGCATCTTGTTCTAGAGAGCCAGATTCACGTAAATCGCTTAGCATCGGAGTCTTATCTGCCCGGCTTTCCACACCACGACTTAACTGCGACAAGGCAATCAACGGCACATTAAATTCTCGCGCCATAATTTTTAATTGTCGAGAAATCGCAGATACCTCTTGTTGACGATTATCCGCCATTTTTTTACCGCCATTTTCCATGAGCTGAATATAGTCCACTACCACAAGTCCTAGCTCACCATGTTCTTGAATTAAACGACGTAATTTTTTCTTCATTAATTGCGGCGTCAAACCTGAAGTATCATCGATATATAAAGGTGCTTCTGCTAAATCATTCAAAGCATTAATGGCTTTTCCCCAGTCTTCTTGGCTAAGCTGACCATTTCGGATGCGACCGGAGTTAATTCCAGCTACCGCTGCCAACACACGGGCTACCAGTTGTGTCTTAGACATTTCTAGAGAGAAAAAGGCTACATTTTTCTTCGATTTCATAGCTACATTTTGTGCAATGTTCAATGTGAATGCAGTTTTCCCCATAGAAGGACGGGCTGCTACTAAAATTAAATCCGACTTTTGTAAGCCACTAGTTAAGTTATCTAAGTCTTTAAATCCCGTAGATACGCCAGTCAGTATCCCCTTATGCCGTTGTAATTCATTGATGCGATCAATGGTTTCATATACCACATCTCGCATAGCGCTAAAAGAAGATTCTCCTTTTGTGGTGCCACTCACATCGAGAACCATTTGTTCTGCTCGATTGACGATATCTTCTGTCTCTTCTTCTTCGCGATAGGCCATAGATTCCACCGCATTCGCTACATGGATTAGTTTACGCAAATGAGCTTTATCTCTCACAATTTTCGCATGATCTTCTACGTTGTACGCATCTACAATATCTGTGGTCAAATTCGTAAGGTACAGAATGCCCCCTACGGCCTCTAACTTCTGAGACTTTTTCAACTCTTCAGATAATAATACATAGTCTGCACGCTGATTTTTCCCTACAATGCTTACGAGTGCTTCATAAATGACACGATGATTATCGCTATAGAAATCTTCTGCTTTTACAATAGAGCTGACTGCATCAAAGGCATCTTTATTAAGTAAAATCGCTCCTAGTACGGCTCGTTCTGCCTCTATACTGTGCGGTGGTATTCGTCCTGACATACTATTCTCCCTATACACAACTACACCTATTTGTACAAAAAAGAGGGGCCTAGCCCCTCTTTCTATTAACCTGCAACTACTTCTACAGTAATCTTAGCTGTAATTTCTGGATGCACTCGAACTAACACTTCATGAGTACCCAATGTTTTGATTGGCTCTTTTAAGTCAATTTTCTTTTTATCCACATCAACTTTTACTTGCGCTTGCAATGCATCAGAAATATCTTTACCCGTTACAGAACCGAATACACGGCCACCATCTCCCATTTTTACTGGGATTGTAACGGATACTTTTGATAATTGGCTAGCCAATACAGTAGCTTCATCAGAGTCCACTTGTTTTTTATGTGCTTGAGCACCTAATTTTTGTTTTGCATTGTTCAAGTTTTGTGGTGTACCCTCAAGACCTACGCCTTTTTTAATCAATACATTGCGACCATAAGCTTCAGAAACTTCCACGATTTCACCACGTTTACCAACTTTTTTTACATCTTCTAATAAAATTACTTTCATGATAATTCCTCCTTAACTTCTCTTTGTAATTCTGTCATATGGGATACGGCTACTTCAGTCACCCATTGGCGTGCTTCTTTCATAGACATATTGTAAATTTGAGCACCCGCCACAGTACGATGACCTCCGCCACCGACAGTTTCCATAATTAATTGTACATTCAATTTACCTTGCGACCTAGCGCTGACCCCAATACCACCATCTGGCAGTACATAGAATACAAAACTAGCTTCAATCCCCTCAAGGGTAATCAATTTATCTCCTGTTTGTGCTGCAATCACAGTGGCATTCTTCGCATCCTGTGGTGCCTCTGTAAAAGCCATATTTGCTACTTCTTCTGCCGATGCTAGCATAGCAGAGCGTATACGCATCCCTTCAAAACTATCCATAAATAAATGTCGTACTAAGGATACATCTGCACCTGATCGGCGCAAGAAAGAGGCGGCTTCAAAGGTACGTGCCCCTGTTTGGACCACAAAGTTTTTTGTATCCACTACGATACCTGCATATAAACCACTAGCTTCAATATGCTTAATCTCTACATGTTCTGGGAAATATTGAATTAACTCTGTTACCAGTTCGCTCGTAGACGATGTAGAAGGCTCTAAATACGTTAATAATGGCGATTCAATAAAATCTGAGCCTCGTCTATGATGGTCGATCACAATACGACGATTTGCCTTTTTCAAAGCTAATGGAGCTGCCACCATCTCAGAACGATGCACATCGGTCACGATGACCACAGTATTATCTGTTACAAACTGTGTAGCTTCTTCTTCATCAATAATTAGACCTTGAAAATCTGGATGTTCTACCAGTACTTCTACTAATTTACGAACTGCTGTAGGATGTGAACTCAAGGCAATATGCACTGGTTTATTAAGGGCTCTTGCCATCGCTGCTACCCCTACGGAGGCACCAATGCTATCATAATCTTCTCGGTCATGACCCATGACGAGAACACGATCAGAATCCAGCATAATTTCATGCAATGCGTGAGATACGACCCTAGCACGGACACGAGTATTCTTTTCATTTCCTGATGATTTTCCACCAAAGAATTTCACTTCTTCACCATGGTATACGCAAACTTGGTCACCACCACGTCCTAAGGCGATTTCTAAGGCTGCTTTTGCCTTTTCTCCTTGTACTTTTACCGTATCTTCTGTCAAAGCAATACCCATACTGATGGTTGGAGGTATATGTTTCGATGTAGTTAAGGCCCGAATTTTATCTAATATGCTAAACTTCGACTCCATCATCTGCAACATAGCTGCTTTACTAATACTGAAGGTATACGTATCTTCCGTAGCATTGCGAATAAAACCATCATGTTGATCGATTTCCGTCACAATCAATCGATTCATATCAGACCACAATTGCGTATATTCAATATCGCTCAATCCAGAACGTAAATCTTCAATATTATCCATAGCAATGAACCCAAGAGCTGGCAGCATAGAAATCGCTTTTTGTTTCTCCACTTCGATATCTGTTATGTCATCGAAATAAAATGCCATATACGATTCTAGTTCATCGCTATTAACATCAGAATAATTCGACTTCGGAGCTACCAACGTTTTGTATAATACACGGTAATATTTACCATCAATTTCTTCGTGAAAGAATCCCGACTTGCCCCAATATTTATCAATACGCAAAGTAGGAATAAATCCACTTAATTTCATTGTTTTATCGGAATCCCTTGGTAGCCAATCTCTAAATACGCTATTGCTCCAGCAGATCACATTATGTTCATCAATGATCACAATACCTACTGGCAAGTTTTGTAGCGCAAAGGTCGATGCCTGTGTAATCCCTTTTGCCATACAGTCAAATTGAGCTTTTCTAAAATGTCGACCTCTTCGAATGGTACGTCCCACGTACAAATACGCAGCAATTACCACTATACAAGCCAACATGGCTAGTTGCCAATTCAAATAGAAAATAATACCTAATAAGATAAGAATAAGAACGGCAGCAGTAATTTCAATAGAACTGTATTCAGTTTGTATATCCATACTACCTCCTCTAGGTTTACTCACTTCGTCTGCCCCATCGTTCCTCTAGGTGCAAGAATACATCCAAGGCCCCTAATATAGCGGCAGACTGTGACATCATAATAAATACACCTAGTACAATCCACGGTACAAACTTCGGTGGATGATAACTTTTACTAATACGCCAAGCACAAGATATGCCCCGTATAAATAGCATTATACCACCTAAGTACATCAAATTATAGCCTGCATATTCAAGGAGTGGAATATATTGTTTCACAAAATAAGAAATGACCCCCACTAAAAAAATATGCAATGCCCAATCTGGCACGCGCCAACCTTTAATGGTAGGCATTTCAGGAATCTGATAGGTACCAATACGACTGAGCACAATATAGGTGAGACGATTGATAATATAAGAAATAGCCACACCAGAACAAAATAAACCTGCAATCAGCACTTTCTTCATGATTTCAATTTGATCTTGTAAGGCGGTCATCGCCGTTGTCACTTGTTCCTCTGAAAGCCCCTGCTGCACATACATATCTTGCATGGATACTGTAATTTGTTCTTCCAAAGATGACCACATCTCTGTAGGACTTACTTGCATCACTAGAGCAGATGCCCAAAACTGAACAACTACTGCTAGCATTAATACCACAGCCGGAATCATCAACAATTTAGAAATCGACCAGTGCTTGCGCAATCCATAACCGATTAAAATACCAATCACACCAAAAACTCCCCCTTCTACTAGTGCTGTCAAAGGTCCTAATAAAAAGGCAATGGCGATAATTGCTGATACAACAGATAATAGGCTCCAACGAAAGCCATGGCGTACACCTACGATAGCAATCGTCATAGGCACAAAAATAGATCCAAAAAATCCAAGCATAGGTACACTGAGACCTATCATAGCAAAGACAATCATCAATGCTGTTAAGATACCAGATTCTACGACAGACTTTGTACTCGTTTGATTCATATACTAACTCCACACTATGTCTTTCCCAAAGGTGTAACATAGTCCAATACAATAAATAGACATATGACTTTCGTCATATGCCTATTATATCACATTCCTTATACGTCTTGAATGATTGGTAGAATCATTGGGCGACGACGTGTTTTTTCATAGAAGAATTTTCCTAATGTGTCACGCACCACAGTTTTGATGGTTGTCCAATCTTTGATGTGGTCCATTTCACATTTCTCTACTGCTGCATCTACACGACGTTGTGCTTCGCTTAATAATTCTTCTGCATCACGCACATACACAAAGCCACGAGACAGCATATCGGGACCCGCTACAATCGTTCCAGAAGCACGGTCCATTGCCATAACAACCACGACCATACCTTCTTGCGCTAATTGTTGACGATCACGGATAACGATGTTACCTACATCGCCTACACCTAAACCATCTACAAAGACTTTACCAGCTGGTACACGACCTGCTAAACGACCTGTACGAGTAGTAAACTCAAAAATTTGTCCATTATCGCCTACCAAGACATTGCTAGGTTTTACAATCCCCATGGACACAGCCAGCTCACCATGTTTTTTCAACATGCGGTATTCACCATGAACTGGGATAAAGAATTTAGGTCGTACTAGGTTCAACATAGTTTTTAAATCTTCTTGGCTACCATGACCAGATACATGGATACCACGATCCTTGCCGTATACTACATGAGCACCTTGGCGCAATAAGTTATCGATGGTACGTCCTACAGCCGCTTCGTTACCTGGAATTGGTGTAGCAGAGATGATAACCGTATCATTTGGTGTAATCTCTACAGTACGGTGATTGTTCGTAGACATACGAGATAGCCCTGCCATTGGTTCCCCTTGAGACCCCGTTGTTAAGATCATAATTTCATCAGCGCGATAGCGATTCATTTCATCATCACCGATGATTGTTCCTTCTGGCACTGTTAAGTAACCACGTTCTTGAGCGATTTCTGTCACATTTACCATGGAACGACCTAATACCACTACTTTACGTTTTGTGGCTACCGCTGCATCAATAGCTTGTTGCAATCGGGACACATTAGATGCAAAAGTAGCTAAAATAACACGACCCGTAGCTTCTGCGACAGCACGCATAATCGCTGGTCCTACAGAACTTTCAGATGGAGTAAACCCTGGTTTTTCTACATTTGTGGAGTCGGACATAAGCGCCAATACGCCTTTGTTACCAAGCTCTGCAAATTTGTGAACGTCCATCAATTTGCCATCTACTGGGGTTTGATCCACTTTGAAGTCCCCCGTATGTACCACAGTACCTACTGGAGTTTCTAAGAAAATAGCACACGCATCTGGAATGGAGTGGTTTGTTTGGATAAAGCCCACTTTGAAGCAACCAATTTTAAATTCATCACCAGCTTTTACAACTTGTAATTTTTTAGCTTTTACATGATGTTCTTTTAATTTACCTTCAATCAAGCCACATACTAAGTTCGTAGCATACACAGGTACGTTCACTTCTTTTAATAAATACGCCAAGGATCCAATGTGGTCTTCATGACCATGAGTAATCACCACAGCACGTACTTTATCTTTATGCTCGATTAAATAACTCATATCAGGGATTACAATATCTACCCCTAACATGTCATTTTCTGGGAATGCTAATCCCGCATCTAACACGACAATATCATCGCCATATTGGAAAATGGTCATGTTTTTACCGATCTCACCTAGGCCACCTAATGGAATGATTTGCAATTTATCTTTTCGCGCATGGGAACGATTTATTTGTTCATGTTTTTCCACAGTTGTATTGGCACGTTGTGGTTTACGCGGACCACGATTAGATTGACGGCGCTCGCCATTATCGCCTCGCGGACGACTGGTACGTTCCCCCTCAGCTTTCACAGTGGTACGACGATTTTGACCCGTCGTGCGGCGTGTACGTGTTGTAGAACGTGGTCGTTGTTGCGTAGCTTCACCTACCGGTGCAGCTATATTTGTTCTTTCTTCTTGTATATTCAAAATTTCCTCCTACAGGACTATAGTCGTACTGTCTATACATACTACCATAGTCCAAGACTATATAATCCCACCCTCAGATGGTTAAGCATGTATCGGCATGTAAGCACAAATAAGTATCTATTTCTGTTCGTATTCATACAGCAAAACACTGTGAGAAACCTTTCTCACTATCTATGTCACATTCTTCTACACAGCAAAGCATATACCCTCTATACATACTTCTACTGTGAAACATTTGGGAACCCATAAGGTTCATAAGCCGATCAAAATAATTACCTTTATTATACTATAGAAAATCCACCCTAAGCAACTAAGGCGCCTCTCCCTAATCCATAAAATTTGCAATTGAATATTGCACTATATGCAATTGCGTTTTATAATGTAAACAAATTAAGGTTTTTGAAAGTTTACAATAGGAGGTCACAAAATGAAAAATGTAAGTATTCACACAATTGCAGAGATCGCTATCTTAACGGCGATGATGACAATTCTAGGAGGCATCAAAATTCCCAACTTAATTCCCGGTGTAGAGTTCCAACTATCTGCTCCTTTAGCGGTAGCAATTTGCGCTGCCTTCGGATTCCGCAAGTACATCATCTGCGGCTGTCTTTCTAGTTTGATTGGTCTTGTATTAGGCACACAAAACTTATTAAACGTTGCCATTGCCATGCAATTCCGCCTCATCGTAGGACTCATCTTATGGATTGGCAAAAATCGCATGTGGTCTATTCTTATCTCTGGTCCTATTGCGTCTGCTATCGCCCGTATCACTATTGGTTTATCCTTTGGCAAAATGGTCATTCCTATGCTTATGATGGCAGTACCTGGCATGATTTTCACAGTCATTGTAAGCCCTATCTTCTATAGTATCTTGCGACGTCTACCACGCTTGGCTACTACATTGAAAGTACATCAAGGTTAGTCACTTATGGTTTACAGTATTCGTATGCGCGCTGCTAAGGGCGGCCCTCATGAACAAGGAGGTTCTCACATTTCTGGAGCGGAACGTCTCGTCTCTTTAGAATCCTTATCACGCATTTCAGAAGAATTTTTACAGCGAGCATTACAACACAGCAAAGGTCGTCCAGATTTTATCAATTTACAAATTGATGAGATTCCTGACGAATCCATCATGAAAGTCCCTGCTCTCATGGTGGCTACTACAGAATCAGAAACAATCGAGGAATCTCATCAGGTAGCTACCCAACTATTACAACAAGCGCAGATTCACGAACAGGCGATTCAAAACGCTTTTACCAAACTCAGCAAAAATACAGAAACTGTGAGCGGGGCTTGGCTCATCAATGCTATTACTGGTGAGGTGTATCCCCAAACAGTACGTGTGTCCCGTATGGATGCCGAATCAGATACAGACATACACCACCATTTGCAATATTATGGTTGTTCTTCCATCCATTCTAGGGAGGCTCTCATCCTAGCAAGCAAGGTCCTCGCATCCCCTTACGTACTAGGTGAACTGTGTTGGTCCGATGATCCAGAGTATACGACAGGCTATGTGTCCTATGGCACTACCTACCATCGGTTAAGCCCTATGAAAGTCTATGGTAGTCCTATCGGTGGTCGTGCCTTCTTTATCACTGACGATGCACCGATAGAAGAAGTAATACAGTATTTTACATCCACTCCTACGTGGGTCACAACGAAAGGGATTCACCATGTTTAATCGATACTCCGAAGCCTTAGTCAAGCGCCAAGAGGAATCACAATTTCGTTCTCCTCGCACCTATACTCCTATCGATGCTACTCATGTTATGTATGAAGGTTCCACCTATCTAATGATGGCATCAAATAATTACCTAGGCTTAACCCATCATCCCCACGTGAAAGATCGAGCCTTACAGGCCATCCAACAATATGGTACTGGCTCTGGTGGCGCTCGTCTTACGTCTGGCTCTTTTCCTTTATTTCAAGAACTAGAAACCCGTCTTGCACAGTGGAAAGAATGTGAAAAAGCACTCACTTTCACAGCTGGGTTTATGGCAAATCTAGGGACAATCTCTGCCCTAGTTCATAAAGGAGATATTATTTTTAGTGATGAATTGAATCACGCTAGCCTCATCGACGGATGTCGTCTTAGTGGCGCCAAAGTACAAGTCTACCCCCACAAAGATGTACACGCCCTTGAGCCATTACTAGCTGAGTCTATGCACCATGGTATGCGTTTCATCATCACTGATGGAGTGTTCAGTATGGATGGGGATATAGCTCCCTTGCCTGAACTATTGGAACTTGCAGAACGCTACGATGCCCTACTGATTGTAGACGATGCTCATGCTACTGGCGTCATTGGTGAAGGCCGTGGCACAGCGCATCACTTTCACTGTGGAAACCCACGTATCATCACCACTGGCACTATGAGTAAAGCCTTAGGGTCCATCGGAGGATACGTCTGCGGTAGTCAGACCATCATCGACTATATCATCAACCACAGTCGTCCCTTCATTTTTGCTACCGCTTTGTCCCCTGCTGACATTGGGGCTAGCATCGGCGCCCTAGAAGTATTAGCAGAGGAACCTAGTGTATATCAAAAACTGCGAAGCAATACAGAATATATGCACAAAGCCTTGCAATCACTAGGAATCCCTAGCAGCGATGACACACCGATATTCCCTATCATCATCGGCTCTAACGAAGATACATTAGAAGCCAGTCGCCTATGTGAACAAGAAGGCATAATCCTCAGTGCCATTCGTCCACCTACCGTACCTATCAATACAGGACGATTGCGCTTAACCGTCACTGCTGCACACTCAGAAGAAGAATTAGACAAGGTCATCCAAGTATTACAAAGACTACCAACACAAAAGACCTTATAACAAAGCTCCTCCTGAATTTCCATAAAGGGAGCTACAAAAAAATAAGTTCCAAATAAAATAGAGGAAAGTTGAGCAATATCAACCTTCCTCTATTTTTTAATCCACCACAAGAAAAGCCGTAGTGCTTACTGAAAACTTTCGCGTAGGGCAGTTTTCAGAAGCGCTGCGGCTTTTCTCCTTTTTAGAAGCGCTGCGGCTTTTCACTTTTTTGCATTATCTATTAAGCTTTCAGCTCTTCCTCGATAAAAGCTTGGAATTGCTGTTTATACAACCCCGCTCCTCCATTCGCTGGATGGCGCAAGGTTGCTTGTACATCTATACCATACTCACTGAGTGTAAGACTTGCTTTTTGACCCACTCCAAGGATCTGTGCCTTAGGGAACAAATCTAAGAGCTGTTTCGTATAGGTCCACCCTAAGTCTAATTCTTGCTTTGTAGGTGTCCGATTTGTCAAACCATCTGTGCCCTTATAGGGATGAAAAGGAAAGATATTCCACAACACCACTTCATAAGGATCGATATTAGCTTCTAGCATAGCATTCCAAACCACAGAATCAGTGGGCTCATTGAAGCCCTTTTCTTTTTGTGTCGGTTTTATAATATACTCGCTCTTTGGATTACTAGTTCGTTTCGGCTCCAATCCAGTAAACACCATAGAGGGTCCTACTGTAGGGTGATGCCCTAAAAGCATTCTTTCACAAGTCATAGCAATCCCTGTAAACCGTCCTCCTTGATAGCCCACCGCTTCTGCAATGATAAGAATTTTAGCACGTTCTAATCGCTGCTCCAAATAAGCCTGCAACTGCTTTCTACGAATAGAACTCACTCGTTGATTCGCATCATAGCGTCCATCAAAGTCATTCCACGGATTATACACATGAGGACTAGAAAATCCTTTTAATTGTCGTATCAATCGTTCTACTGACATAGGTACCTCTCTATTTGGAATGCAATAGCACTACTTTATCACTACTTTTATCACGTTCTAAATATTGACCTACTGAAGATTCCTCTAATTCTTTACCATAATTTTTATTGGTAATTATGAGCATCCGCTCCCCAGATTGCAAGCGTTTAAATAACTCTTGTTCCTCAATTTGAGGCATCACATGTTTGCCATTCCACTTCGCACTACGTTGTATATTATACTTCGCCAATCGTTCTGGACTAGGCTCCACACGCACTGGGGTAATATCTAAATAATACGGCACAGATGCTGCATATTCCCCATAATAATACACAGGTCCATGAAAGCTGCGTATCTGTTCATGATAGGCCACAGAAGAACGCAAGCCCAAGAATGGTACCAACCCTTCCATAAGCACAATACCTAGTACTATCAAGGTACCCATCCCCACTGTGAAAGGCATCATCAATCGTTTCCGATACCAATAACACCCACCTAGGAATAGGGTAAGACCTACGACAACAGCTCGAAGAATCCACCAAAATCCCCACGGTGCAAAGAATGTTCCAATCCCAAGAGCCCACCATAATACTAAAGTCGGTCCCAATACCCACCACCAAGCACGGTGACTGGCATCTTTCAAAGAAATAATCCCAAAAGCTCCTAACAAGCTGAAAGGAATCACCGAAATAAAGGCATAAGTCGGATATTTTGTAGCCATAGCCGTATAAAATACAATCGTTCCCCATCCCATAATCATGGTATATAGATAGGCATCAGTTCTTGTTTTCCAACCCCGATACATACCATATAGAATAGCCCCCGTCCAAGGGAGAGAGCCTCCTAGGAAAATAGGTAGATAATACCACCAATGATTTACCTCGGGATGTTCAGATTGAGTCGCTCTCGTTATATTATGAAGTCCTAAAAACCCATTGATAAATTCCATACCGTGAGTATGATACATATATCCATACCAAGGCAAGACAACTGCTAAAAACACGAGGATACCTTGCCATGGAAATAATGCTTTCACCATAGACCAAGATCGTTTAACCCCTGCATACATCAGGAACAACAATCCCGGTAATACCAGCCCTACAGGGCCTTTTGTCAACACTGCAATACCCGCAAAGCCATAGGCTACTGCCATATACCATGGATTCTTAACTAGTAGTCCACGATAAGCATAATAAAAGGTACCTACCGTGGCAAATAACAACACCATATCTGTGATGATACCATGGGCAATGGTCCACACAATAAGAGAGGTACCTAGTATAAATGCAGATAGCAAAGATCCCACTCGTTGCCCTGTTAGGGTGCGCACTCCTTGGTAAACCATAGCCACTGACAAAGCACCAAAAAGACCTGACGGAAAACGCGCTGCAAAGTCTGTCATGCCGAATACAGAATAGGACAAACTTAATAGCCAATAAATCATAATTGGTTTATCAAACCAATAGTGCCCATAAATTTGTGGGGACAACCAATCTCCGGAAAGGACCATCTCTTTTGCGGTTAAAGCGTAATTCGACTCTACTGGATCCGACACTGGTAATAGATGGTTCCCTAGTACATAAACTCCTAAGAAAAAGAGAAATACTACATAGGTTACACGATGTAATTTCATAAGCATCTCCCTATTGTTTACGACGTTTCCAATATTTCAAACCATATACTACAGCTACTATTACAAAGACTACAATCATAGCAATTAATAGTTCATGATTATACTCAATTAAATCTTTCCAATGTTCTCCTAATTTCATACCTAGCCAAACTAACAAGATAGTCCAAGGGATTGTGCCCAAAGTAGTCCAAATCACAAAGGGGGTCATCGGATATTTAGCCACACCTGCAGGAAAGGAAATAAATGTACGCACCCCTGGTAATAAACGGCCAATAAACACAGCGGCACCACCATAGCGATTGAACAATTTTTCTGCAGCACCAAATTTATCTTCATTAAATAAGATATATTTCCCATATTTCATCAATACAGGTCTACCACCATATTCCCCTAGCCAATAGGATACTACAGAACCTACAATACCCGCTACAACACCTACAATAATAGCCGTATTCAAATCAAATACGCCTTGAAATACTAAATACCCTGCGAACCCTAAAATAATTTCACTAGGAATAGGAATGTTCGCATTTTCTAGCACCATGCAAATAAACATGGCTGCATACCCATAGGTCTCCATGATGGTCAATACATAATCCACTGTTGTCTCCTCATCGGAAGATAGTTATTAATCTTAATCTTCATCTTCTTCATCTAATAAATAATCTTTTGCCATCCACTTTTTCGTAGCTGTAAATGTGATCGTCACCCATTTCTCTGCCGGGTCACCACCAATGGCAAGGTCAATTTCATTGCGAATTTCATCTAATTCTACAATGGTTTGTTTTGGGAAATTCTTAGGAATTAAAATATCAATTTCAATCATTTTTACATTCCCGTAGGCTTGTACACTAGTGACATAATCTTTAAATTTATACTTTTCCATGAAAGAATCCATAATAAATTGGATTCGATTATGTAATTTCAAAGGCGCTACACCCATAATTTGTTTCACCGATGGAATGATAATTTTTAAAGCAGACGGCATCATTTGTAACGATAAAATAATGAGCACAATAGGATCCACGTAGACCGCCCATTCTGCATAGCCAAAATGTTCTAGCCCAAAAGCCACTAAAAAGCTAACTAAAATCCCAGCTTCTAACATAGCATCGATGGACCAGCTAATATTATCGAATTTTACCAAATTAGATTGCAATTTTTTATTGATTTGGTGCACATAGAAATAATAGCACGTATCAGCAATGGTAAAAATTGTAGCATAGATGATAGCAGGTCCCACATGAACAGCACGACCGCCACCCAATAAATCCGTCAGTCCCGATAAAAAGGCATAGCTTACAATCAGCAAGGTAAAACTACCTTCTGCAATCAATACCAACGGTTCAAACTGCCAATAACCGAACTGAAAACGCTTGCTCGTTTCATTAGATACTAATCGGGATGTAATGATCATCATCACCTTAATAATCACGGCAATAAAGGACACGACCCCATCTAACAAGATGGCACTAGATCCGCTAAAGACCCCCATCATAGTGCCCCCTATAGCCACAAATGACATGAGTATGGCTGATTGAATTAACAACCGTTGCTCTACTGCATGTTTATCTTGTATTAACATATACACTCCTATTTAATCTAGTGAGCTTTTCGCTCAAGTTTCCTATACCTATGTAAGAATATTTGTATCTGTAACTACTTTATAGCCTATAGGCATTCTGTACGGTCTACACGCTATGAAATAGTTTTATGCATTCATATACAAGTATATATAAAAACGGTGTATCATACAAGTACGATACACCATTTCTATGCATTGTGAGTACAAATTTATATATAGAATCCTCTATACTATCGCGATTCATAGGACTCTTGTAAAACGTAAGCAAAGGCTTTTTTAGTGCCATCCTCTTGCTCTTGCAAGTACACCCCTTGAATTTCCGGGGCAAAGCCAGGCAATCGATTAAGCCCTTCTTCTAAGGCTAAGAAATAATCTCGTGCCGTCTCTGACCAGCGCTCACCTGGCTGAACACAGAGCACTCCTGGTGGATATGGTAAGGCTCCTTCTAACGCTATACGCCCCACTGCCTCAGACACAGGTACTAACTCTCCATGGCCTCGAACGAAATCAAAGTTCGCTTCTTGCGGTGATTTTACATAGTCAGGGAAATAGTCTTGTAAAAATAATTTCCGTTGTAAATCACTCACATTGCGATTCTTATAGAAATCATGCATTTCTTGGCAAAGTTGACGAATTGTATATCCGTCGTAGGCCTTCCAATGTCGATGACTCACATAAGGTAATACCTCTTCCAATGGCGCATCTCTATCGATGAGAGCTTCAAACTCTACTAAGTGGGATACTAGTTGCTCCATCTTTTCCTTTGTTTCCGCTGGTGTCATTAAAAATAATATGGTATTTAAATCGCATTTCTCTGGGATGATATGGCGATCTCGCAAGTAATGCGCCAAAATCGTAGCCGGTATACCAAAAGATTCATAGTCTCCTGTTTCTACATCAATACCAGGTGTAATCAATTGAAACTTACAAGGGTCAATGAAATATTGATTCTCCCCATACCCTTGGAAGGAGTGCCATTTTCCATTCGGTTCAAACCGGAAGTAGGATAGGTCCTCTGTCATGCGTTCCGTATCACCATCTTCCCAACGTTGACCATGCACCATAGGTGGCACTAGTGGTCGTATGTACTGACATCGTGTTAGCACTGATTTACGAGCCTCAATGGCCACTTTCACACACCCTTTCCACAGAAATTGACCGCCTAATCCTTCATGCATTTTAGCATTCACATCTAAGGATGCAAACAAGGGATAAAAGGGAGATGTAGAGGCATGCATCATAAAGGCATTGTTCATCCGTTTATGATTTATATACCGCGCTTGTCCTTTAATGTGTCTGTCTTTTTTATGCACCTGAGAGGCTTGCGAAAAGCCAGCTTGTTGCTTATGTACTGATTGCGTCACGAGAATACCCGGATCATTAGGTCCTAATTCTAATAATAAAGGACTGCAATCTTTCATCATAGGAATAAATTGTTCGTACCCTACCCACGCAGAGTCAAACAAAATATAATCACAAAGATGTCCAATCCGATTGACCACCTGTCGTGCATTATATATCGTTCCATCATAGGTGCCGAGCTGAATCACAGCCAACCGAATAGGCCGTTCTTCCTTTGCTTTCTCTGGGTCTCTTTGCGCCACTAACTGACGGATATAGCTTTCTTCAAAGCAATGGTCTAGAATCCCCCCGATGGATCCAAATGGATTTCGTGCCGTTTCCAAGTACACTGGTGTTGCACCCGCTTGTACCAAGGCACCATGAGAAATAGACTTATGGTTATTTCTATCATAGAGCACCACATCTCCTGGTGCTAACAAGGCATTGAGAACCATTTTATTAGCGGAAGAAGTACCATTCAATACAAAATATGTTTTGTCCGCATTGAATACATCCGCTGCATGCTGTTGTGCATCACAAGCAGGGCCTTCATGAATGAGCAAATCTCCTAACTTCACATCTGCATTACATAAATCACTGGTAAATACGTTCTGCCCATAAAAATTATAGAACGCACGACCTGCTGGATGTTGCTTAAAGAAGTCACCCCCTTGATGTCCAGGACAATCAAATTGAAGATTGCCATTAGTAGAGTACATAGCTAGGGTTCTAAAGAATGGTGGCAACACAGCATATTCATAGCGTATGGCTGCGGTCTCAACATCCTCTGCCATTCTAAGTTCATCTAGTGTATGTGCCGTATATATCCTCATGTTAGGCAAATAATCACCAGCTTCAATGAGGCGATCTCCATTTTTTGTAATGACAAATAGAGGAATGGAAAAAGCTTGCACCTGTGGATGATGCACCATGTCCTTCACATAAGCATCACTGACCACAATGGCCGACACTTCTGTAAAGTCTGCTGTAACTACATCCACCATGGGATATGTTATATACTCTTGCAGGAGTTCTGCCACATCCTGAGAGAGCGCTAGGGATAATCGTTTAATCATGGAATCTCCTTACTTTCAAATACACATAGAATTTGCAACAAATAAAATAGAGACCCGAAACGGGTCTCTACATGGTTTATTGCGATTAGGCAAATACATTCACTAAATCAATCGTTTGATCACGACCAGGACCTACAGATACAATACCTACTTGTACACCAGTTACTTCTGCAATGCGTTCTACATAACGACGTGCTGCTTCTGGCAATTCTTCATACTTGCGGATACCGGAAATATCTGTTTTCCAACCTGGGAATGTTTCGTATACTGGTTCACATTCTGCTAATACATCTAAGCTAGTAGGGAATCCTTGTACAGGCTCACCATTGCGTGTGTAACCTACGCAGATTTTAACTTCATCTAAGCCATCCAAGATATCTAGACGAGTAATCGCCAAGTAATCTAAGCTGTTCAATGCTGCGCCATAGGATACTACGGACAAGTCCAACCAACCGCAACGACGGGAACGACCTGTAACAGTACCAAATTCATGACCTGTTTGACGAAGGTATTCGCCAGTTTCATCTAATAGTTCAGATGGGAACGGACCTTCACCCACACGAGTAGAGTACGCTTTTACTACGCCGAAGATATTTTTTAAGTAGTTAGGACCTACACCAGCGCCCACAGACGCACCACCTGATACTGGATGGGAACTTGTTACGAATGGATATGTACCGTGATCAAGGTCAAGCATCGTTGCTTGGGCACCTTCAAACAATACTTTTTTACCAGATTTGATAGCATCAATCACGGCAAAGTTTGTATCTTTTACAAATGGACGTAATTGTTCTGCATAGCCTAAGTAATCTTTTAAAATTTCTTCAAAATTAACTGGTTCAAAACCATATACAGCTGTTAACATTTTATTTTTCAATTCTACATTGAATTTTAATTTTTTCTCGAATACTTCTGGATCCATTAAATCACAGATACGAATACCAATACGGTTTACTTTATCTGCATAGCATGGACCGATACCATTTTTTGTAGTACCGATTTTAGCATCACCTTTCACAGATTCTTCCGCTTCATCTAAGCGATTATGATACGGTAAAATCACGTGAGCACGGTCAGAAATATATAAGGATTTTGCACTTTTACCTTCTTTTTCAAGGTTTGCAATTTCTTCCAACAATACCTTAGGGTCCACAACGACACCAGTACCAATGATATTCATTTTATCATCGTAAAGAATACCACTAGGCAATAAACGCAACGCGAAAGATTTACCCTCTACGACTACAGTATGACCTGCATTATTACCACCTTGGCTACGTACTACCACATCAGCGCGTTCAGATAAATAATCAACGATTTTGCCTTTACCTTCATCGCCCCATTGTGTGCCAATTACCATACTTGTTGCTACATTGGTTCCCATATGAATTGCCTCCATTACATCATAGAACTTTCTATCGTAACGATTGCTTTCTAGTTTGAAAGCCCTCATTCTGAAAGTTCTTCCATTATTAGTATTACCCTCGTAAATAGGCGTCTAACGTACACTATTTACACTCTATTATAGCATAGATTGAAAACATTGGGGTAGTTATTCCCTACAAATTCCCATATCTTTATAATGAGCCCAACCGCTTTATAAATTCTTCTGGAATGGACGATAAGAATCGACTTGGTTGTTGCCAATACCCATTTGCATTCACCTTTGCATAGGTAATGGTCAAGTGTTTCTTAGCACGAGTTAATGCTACATAAAAAATACGTTTTTCTTCTTCTAATTTACCATCTTTAACCGCAAAGTAGAAAGGAAGTCCCCCATCATATGCACTAGCAATAAAGACATACTCAAATTCACTGCCTTTGGCTTGATGGACCGTAATGATGGGGATACGGCTGTCTCCTTTTCGTCGGAACATGCCCTCTCCTGAGTGAAGCGCCGACATTTCTAATATCTCTTTCACACCATCACGTCCTACATAGTGTGGATGTTCCGCTTCTAACTCTTTCATGATGCGGTATAGTTCACGAATACTAGTCAATCTACGTTCTCCGGTGGGATCTTCTTTTACCTTCTTTTGATAATGTTCCACTACCCCCATATCTTTCATAATATAAGTAAGAATTTCTGTAGGCTTGCTCGTAGTCCACTTGCTTCGTAAAGTATCCATAGAGGCGGCAATATTGGCAAATATATCTCTATATTTATTTACAAATGCCATACGCTGTGCTTTCGTGGGCAGGATATTTTCCTTCATAGCATAGACCAATAATTTACCGGTCGCTATAATATCGTCCATCGCATTATGAGTAGACTGATGATCAATCGGGAAGTATCCACTTAAAAATTCTAGTTTGTGGTTCGGCAAATTCGGATAGAACCGACGATATATGTCTAGGGTATCATAGATGGCTTGTACCCTTGGCATAGCTACACCATGTCGGCTACACTCTTGCTCTAATATTCCCATATCGTACTGCACATTATGACCGACAACCATGGACCCATCAGCAAACTGTCTGAATGCTTCCAGTACAGTTCGTGCATCGCCACCGACCTTTTGTAAGTGCGCATCACTAAAACCATGGACTAATTCTGAATCCCCTACCGGTACGCCAGGGTTGATAAATCGTTCAAACTTATCAATTTGATTGCCCTCTTCATCAATGCGGATGGCCGCCATCTGCACAATACGGTCTTCCATGATATTTACGCCTGTCGTTTCCACATCAAACACTACGATATCTTTGGCGATGAGCCCTTTTTCTAACTGTTCATAGGGCTCTCGAGTAAAGATTTTCGTACTCATAAAATCGGTAATCCGCAACCCAGTTTTTCTCACTGCTGTGCTTTCTAATTCCTCCATACGCTTATCACCAACCCCTTTTACAAAGGTGCGAATGATTCGTTTTGTACTCATTAAGTCCCAAGGGTTCACTAAGCATTTAAAAAATGCCAACACATCCTTGATTTCCAAACGTCGGAAAAATTTTAATTCATCTGCCAAAATAAACTTCAATTGTTTCTCTTCTGGCAAAGATCGATTACATCGTTTAAAATGCTCACTCAATTGTATAGCCTGTTTATTGGTGCGCACCAAAATTCCTACAGGAGGCATCTCTTCTCCAGTTCTCAACTGTTGAATAGATTGAAATATATACCTAGCCTCATCCTGAGCATCTGCAGCCGCATATATCGAAATGGGCTCACCTTGCTGTGTGGCTATCGCTTTCGGTTCTTTTCGATACAACTCTCGCACCCGTTGAGGGAACATATCTTTCAGCATGGAAAAAGCTCCCTTAAACAACATCTGATTAGACCGATAGTTTGTATCAAACACTAATTCTATAGGGTTATACTCTCTACGATACCGATCGATTAATATAATCGGATTAGACCCACGCCATTCATAAATGGTTTGAAAGTAATCCCCACAGAGCAAAATATGGTTCCCCTCCCACATGGTATTCATCACTTCATATTCTAACTCACTCGTGTCTTGCATTTCATCTACTGCAATATAGGAATAGCGTTGGCGCCAACGATTAGCTACCTCAGGACGCTGAAAGATTTGATGTACCCTCGTAATCAAATCGGCAAAATCTAGTCCATTCAACGAACGTAATCTCCATTCGTATTCCATCAATACCTGCAGCCCTTTTTCTTCTAAAAATTCGGCAGTATCCTCTGACATGATGCTATACCAAACAGACTGTTCCTGTTGCATACGCTTAATTGTCCGTGCATAATCATCTTCTATACTAGAGGAATAATATTGATACTTAGAACGATGTTCTTTCACCGCACTGATAACCTCACGAATCGTATTTGCATGTATTTTGAGTGCCATAAGACCTTGCTCTTCGCTATAGGCTTTCACAAGATTCGGCAAACATTCACTCAATAATTCCTCTACATCTTCTTCATCAAAGATAAGAAATTCTTTAAACAAATCTTCTTGTAATTTTGCTTCTTCTTGCAAAATGGTATAACAAAAGCTGTGAAATGTAGATACTTTCACAGCTTGCGCCTCTTGTCCTACAATGGTAATCATGCGCTCTTTCATTTCACGACACGCCTTGTTCGTAAATGTGAGACACAAGATTTGTTCACCAGTGGCACGTCCTGTTTCCAAGATATGTGCCACTCGATAGGACAATGTATTTGTTTTTCCCGTTCCTGCAGAAGCTAGCAATACAATATTTCTATCTAATTCCTGTACAACTTGTTGTTGAATGTCATTAAGTACCACAGTATTTGATTGCATAGTTGCTCCTTATTTTACCAATGAAAGTACGCTAAGCCTAGCACTGGTATAGGCCCTAACACGGCTGTTAGTGCCCACAACATAATATTCATATCCATAGGAATATGGAATACTTCTGTAGCTACTGCATAGGTAATCATGCCTAAAAAGACATTTATCGCCACTCGTTTGATGGTGAACCAAGCTACTTTGATAATCACCCAAGCTACAACAATAGCTACTACAGCTTGTAATATGTAATCCATCATTACCTCATTTCTTGACGATGTAATACAGCGCCGCTCAAGGTCACCTCATCGGCGTATTCAATATCACCACCTACTGGAATACCACGGGCAATACGAGTGACCTTAATCCCCGTAGGTTGCAATAATCGAGCAATGTATAGGGCCGTTGCTTCCCCTTCTACATCAGGATCTGTGGCGATGATGACCTCTTGCACTGTATCATCTTGAAGGCGCAACATAAGCTCTTTCAAGCGGATGTCTTCTACGCCAACCCCATCAATAGGGGACAAAGCCCCTTCCAACACATGGTATAGCCCTTTATAGTCACCACTGCGTTCGATAGCGATGACATCACGGGATGTTTCCACCACACAAATCATCGATTTGTCCCGTTTAGAGCTAGCACAAAACTCACAAGGATCTTGAGCAGATAAATTAAAGCATTGGGAACATCTATGAGTTGCTTCTTTCGCTGCAAGGATGGTTTCTACCAAGCGTTGTACATCTTCTGCATCTGCCTCAATTAGATGGTATGCTAATCGTCTAGCCGATTTAGCCCCCACACCTGGTAGGCGACGCAACTCTTCTACTAATCGTTCTAAAGGATTTGTCATATTAGAACATACCTGGCATTCCAGGAAGTTTCAAGTTTCCTGTGACAGCACCTAATTTTTTCTCTGCCACTTCTTTTGCTTTGCGATTTGCTTCATTGACAGCTGCTAAGATTAAATCTTCCAATGCTTCCACATCTTCTGGATCCACTGCAGCAGGAGCAATTTTAATGGACAACACTTCTTGTTCTCCGTTCATTGTTACAGATACGGCACCACCACCGATAGATGCTTCTACCACGGTGTTTTTAATTTCTTCTTGTGCTTTTTCCATGTCCTTTTGCATTTTTTGAACTTTTTTCAACATACCTTGCATATTACCGCCACCAAACATAGTGAACCTCCTTCATTACTTAGACGTGTCGTCTACTTCTTTCACATAAATATCATACCCACTAGCCTCCATGTGTTGTAAAGCATCATAGAGTAGAGTTTCTTGTTTTTCTTCATCACTGGCCTCGGCTGAGGACCACTTCGGCAACTTCCGTATCTCGTCTATACCTTCTTCTGAAAGCATGCCATTCCCCATTTCCTGATAGTAAGGATTTAATACTTCCTCTGGATTCTCATAAACTGTGAGAAAGTCATCAATAATACCCTCTACATTGGTTGGGTCACTACCCGCACCTACCTTTGAAGTGGTGTTTGTCCCTACATAAGTGGGTTTTCCACTGTCAGGCCTCGACGTTTCTACAGATACAGTTGGCATCTCCTCATCAGCTGTCACCGGGGGCGTTCCTTGCACCGCAACAATTGGTTGCCCTATCCCTTCAGTTTCTTTAGTACCTTTCACCACAGGAGTCGGTACCCTTGGTTGTACCTGCGACTGTCGGCTTTGGTGTGATGCCCCTCCAAAGGATTTTGCTGCCTCTAAGTACACCTGCAGTTTAGGGTCCTTCTTATCGATAGCTTTCACCACAATCGGTCGTCCTATCACTTGTTGGAATGCTTTCTTTCCACATTCTACATGTTGCTGCTGTACCAAAATAGGTCCCGCAATAGGCGTAGGGAATGCCAATATGGCTTGCTCTTGATCTAAGTACACCAAGGTTCCTTGCTGATAGATTGTATTTAGCAATCCATAGTTCTTGCCTCTCAACCATTTTATCACGTTTGCTAAAATCGTGCTATATTCATGAGGACTCACCATCCCCTGCCCTACGGTTCGCTCTTGCGCCGTGTCAAATGTCGCCGTTTTAGGCTTTACCGATGGAGATGCTTTCTTCGGTAATGGTGGTGGCAAGGAGCTTTTACCAATAGAATCGGCCACTTTAGCTACACGAGGAGGTGGTAACGGGGATGTTGCTTTTACAGTTCTAGCTCTCACTGGTGAGACAGGTGGCAACAACACCTCATCCTCTACTGGATGAGGAATATCCTCCAAGACTCCATCATATACATCCATATCCGACACAGGTAGTGCAGGTTCTACCACAGAGCTGGCAACTACAGGTCGTTGTTCCGCCCACTCATTCAACTTTTGGAGCAATGTATCTTCTTGACGATTCACAAATTGTTCCATCGTCGTCATGCGACCTTCCAAGGTTTGGTAGGTACCGCCACCTAATTGCAAGAGTGAAAGCAATCCCATTTCTACAATCACTCGTGGGTTATCTACTTGTTTTGCGTTATTTTGCACCGTTTGTAATACATTGATATAGCGTCCTATCTCCTCCATAGATAACGCATTGGCCTGCGCCAATAATCGCTCTTTATGCGTATCATAAGCCAATAACTCTTCTGCCTCAGGTAATACTTTTGCCACAATCATGGCGCGCAAATGTTCCACTAAGGCCGTCACAATTTGGCGAGCATCACGCCCCATTTGCAATGCTTCATCTACAGCTTGCAATAAAGCCGCTCCATTACCGGATTTCAATATATCTACCATATCGAGGACCCAAGATTTGCTCACTAAGCCAATCATAGACTCTACTAGAGGAGCTGTAATCATATCTGAGGTCATACCGGAACATTGATCCAGAATACTCAAGGCATCCCGTAAACCACCATCTGCATGGACTGCAATCACTTGTGCCGCCGCAAGGTCAAGAGAGATATTGCTTTCCTTCGCCACATGCAATAAGTGAGCTGTAATATCTTTTGCTGTGATACGGCGGAATGTATAACGCTGACAACGAGATAAAATAGTAACCGGTAATTTCTCCGATTCTGTTGTAGCAAAAATGAACATCACATGGCTTGGCGGTTCCTCGATCGTTTTTAACAAGGCATTCCATGCTTCATTGGTGAGCATGTGGGCTTCATCAATGATAAATACTTTTTTATGACCTACTACAGGCAAGAAGTTCACCTGTTCCCGCAAGGCACGCACTTCATCAATACCTCGATTGGAAGCCGCATCAATTTCGATCACATCCAAGGCTTGTCCTTGTAACATCTGCTGACACGATTCACACTGACCACAAGGTGTATCTGTAGGACCCTGTTCACAGTTAATAGCGCGAGCAAATATCTTTGCCATACTCGTTTTGCCCGTACCTCTAGGACCAGCAAATAAATAGGCATGGGCCACTTTATCTTCACGAATAGCTCGTTGTAATGTATCCGACACATGATGTTGACCCACAACATCGGCAAACTGTTTCGGTCTCCATCGTCTATATAACGCTAAATAACTCATAGCCCCTCCTTTCCCTTAAGATATGAAAAAAAGCAGCTAAGCTAGCTGCTTTACCATAGCACTCGAATCTGACAGCCCTATAGGTTTCCTCGTGGCACAAGAGAGTTACCGCTTAATGCTGCTCCAATCAAGGCCTGACATGGTTCACAGGCTCTCCTTGCACAAGCCCCATAGAACTGCCATATTCCAATGCTATTACCCTACTATTATACATGTTTTTTTATCCCTATTCAAGACTTTGTACCTCTTTCTATCACAAAATGTGCTATACTTTAGGTATCCTCTTTTGCGGAAAGGAGGTGAGTTTATGTACGAGGCTCTAACTTCATTATTATCTGGTTCCTTTCTGACCCCTATTCTACAAGGATTGATTGTTAATGTTTTAACATATGCAATTCTGAAGTATTACAAGGATAGAAAATAGAAAGAAAAAAGGACGGTGGCCACCGTCCTTTTTTGAGTTTATGAAAGAATGCTCTAACTTCTTATATCTTTCTACTCCAAGTATACACCATTCTATTCTAAAATACAATGGTATTATCCTCGTCGCCCTTCATAAGGGTGCAAAATAAGATGCCCTTTGGAGTATTCTCCTACATAGATATCTCCGATGGAATATCCTTGGTCTCGCACTTCTTCTTCCAGCCAAGCCATGTCTTTATCTGCCAGTTCTAGTATATCTGGATCTACTACGCCATCTACAATAACAGGGTAGCGAATGATATCGTCACCATTCATGACCAGCGTTAATTGACCATTTTGCTCTAGCACAGCACGGCGTACATCACTCACAAGGGTAACCCCTGCGCTCCGAAGTTTCAACTGCAAATCACTGCCACGAAGGCCACGTTTCAAACATTCTCCAACACGAATCTTTCCCCGATCAATGACAATGCTAGGTCGTCCATCAATAAGTGTCTTAATCCATCGCACATGAGCGCTAAGAAAACGCAAGCCCATAACTACAATAGTCCAGGCAATCAAGACTAGAAAGAATTGTAAGATACCAATACTTTCACTATAGATAACAGCACCAATGATACCGCCTAGCACATAGTTTTGCACTTGGTCTAGCGCAGAGTTAGGTGCCAAATTACCCTTACCCATCAAGTTCATTTGTAAAATAAGAGCTAAGATACCAAGGGTCAGTTTGATAAATACTAATGTATATCCTGTTAACATATTATCGTCCACCCTTCTCCACATCTACCACCTTAGGATGACTATTAATCATCTCCACAGGTCGCAAAGAATAGCCATCCTTATTCATAGTGAAAGTCACCTCAAAATAGGCTTCCTCAATATTGACAATCATCCGATCTTGCACGCGCAATGTGTTAACGCGAATCTTATCTTTAGGCACATCGGCACGTTCACTTAAATTATTTAAAAATTGCACCATATAGTTCGATTCTTCTGCACTATTAATATCACGAGTGTAATCATTAACTTGCAATCCTAATAAAAATACAAGCCCTAATACAATGATAATTCCCAAGTCACGGAACTTGGTATCAAAGCGATTATACATAACTTTTACACCTACTATTAGCAATGCTACTAGTAAAATAGATGTCATAATGTATTGCAACAGGGATGTAAACTCTCCTCGTTGCACCACATAGGCATAGGTATAAAATTCCATAATTACCTCACAGTTCTTACTTTAACGCTTCATTATACTGCGCTCGTTCACCGCCTACAAATTTAGGTCGCACACGAGCCGCCGTCACATGGGCTGCACCAATTTCTGTTACGCTTAAACGCACAGGCACTGCCACATGTTTTAGATGCATACCAATAAAAGTATCTCCTATATCGATACCGGCATCAGCTTTTACATGCTCTACCACCACAGGATCCGACCATATGGTATAGGCCGTAGTCGCCATGGAACCGCCTGCATGCTGTACAGGCACTACATTCACTTCTTCATAGCCTCTAGCCAATGCGACGTGACGTTCCAATACCAAGGCCCGATTAAGATGTTCACAACATTGAATAGCCACATCAAAGCCATATTCACTTTGCATGTCAGACAGCGCTGTAAATAAATCCGATGCCACAGTGAGAGAGGAATCCTTACCAATATGACCGCCTCTCACTTCGCTAGTGGAACATCCCACTACAAGTAGTTTACCTTCTTGCAGTTTTGCTGTCGTAGCCAATTCTGCTACAGCAGCTTTCATAGACTCATATATATTTTTATTCATAGGATTGCCCCCTCTTCATTGAGTACGAATCGACGTAAACAAGTATGCCATCGTCTTAGAGTATTATTTACCATATGCATCGTACATGATAGGCATGGAATAGCATTGCCCCTGGATATTCCTTACCCACCTATATCTTGCAGGTACAAAATAGGATTCTCTTAAGCTATTAGTTGGCCATATGTACCACACGTTGTGGATAGGGAATATCGATGCCCTCTGCATCAAAGCGATCTTTCACATCGGACATAACACCATAATAGACTTCTCTAAAATCACTGGCATTAATTAAAGGATATGCCACAATATCGACAGAGCTTTCACCAAACTCTTTGATGCCAATTTCTAAAGTATCCATATTATGAACCTTGCCTGTGCTCACTAGAATTTCTTTGATAATCTCAATAGCCCGATGATGGTCTGCATTATAGTTAATGCCAAACACAAATGTAATATACCTTGTTGGTTCATAGTTACTGTTCATCAAGTTATTGGACGTAATAGCTGAGTTCGGGATGAAGACAATACGATTTTCTTTCGTCGCAATAGCGGTATTAATAAGATGGATGCCTTTCACAGACCCTTCCACACCATTCACAGAAATCCAATCCCCAGCTTTAAACGGTTTAAACGCCAAGATAATCAATCCCGATGCTAAGTTAGACATGTTATTTTGCAACGCTAAACCAATAGCGATACCAAAGGCACCAAAAGCCGCCAAGAAGTTATTCGTCGGAAATCCCACTAAGGACAAAGCTGACAGCACGACTACGGACAAAATAGTGTAGTAAATAATTTGAGACGCAAAGCTGCGCACCGTTTGATCATAACCGGTGCGACTCATCAATTGTACTGATAGACGTCTTACAAATAGAGCGATATAGCGGCCTATAATCAACACGATGATGGCCAAAATAATACTAGGTAAATATTCCAGTAATAAGGATTGCACATGGTTAACAAAGGAAATACTTTCCTCTACATGCTCTGCTACCTTTTCAGCGCCTGCCGCTGTGGCTGTGGCAACTTTTTCTTCTGCTAATAACATACATTATTCCTTTCCTATAACTATATTGTCATTGCGTAACTCATAGCATAGGGATATGAGTTCGCCCAGTATTAGATTCTATTATATCCATAGCACTAAACTTGTCAATATATCATGCTAAAGTATACAACAAAGTTTCGTCAAATGTAATGGCTACTGTTATAAGGGCATTCTCTACATTTACTATAGCCCCATTTTGTTCTATCTCAAAGTTTTTAACAACTTTATAATTCAATAAGCCTAGTATTTAACTAGGCTCATCCCTATTAAAACCAACTCATTTTGCCCTATAGCACGAAAAACTTCTAGAACCAAAAAATATAGGATAGTTGATATACCTACCAACTACCCTATATCCTAATTGTTTATGAACTATATCTCTTATTTAACTAAGATGAATGTTACATTGATTGGACCATGAACACCTACTACACGAACTAATTCGATATCCGCTGTGTTAGATGGACCAGAGATGTGAACTACATTGGTAGGGAACTTAGCTGGATCATTACGATAGATTTTCGCTAATTCTGCCATCGTTTGTGTCATACGTGGATAAATTGTATCTTCACGCAATATAGAAATATGCGTTAAAGGCAATAACCCTAGGGAACGACCAGATTCTTCTGTACTTGGTTGGATTACTGTTGCTGTTTCCGCAATACCCAAAATTGGGAATGTAATACCAATGTTAGAATCCTTCGCCACATTGATATTCGCTTCACGACCTTTCGTAGCATCCCATTGATAGAATGTTGCTTGGTCTTCACCCAATTGTTTGAAAGCTGCTTCTAATCCATAGTTTTCTACTTCTGCAGATTTAGGGTACACAACGCTGCCGCCACCACGAACAATAATTTCATCCACTAATGCTTGAGCTAGTTGAGACTCTTCTACTTCGATAAGTTTAGTACCTAAACGTTCTGCTTCTGTTTTAAACATCTCTACTACTTGCTCATGACTAAGGTCAGAATACATAGTTTCTTGAGGTCCTTTTGAAAAATCAAAAGGTGTTACAGATGTAGGAATTGAGTCACGGCCTAACGCACGAGATAGGCGACCTAAAAAGGCTTGTTTTTTTGCTTGATCCATTTTATTTCTCCTTTCCCTTTTGTGCTACGTGTTTTGCATATTCATCACGGAATTTACTCATTTTGAGCAAGCCCATGTCTTTTGCTTTCACCCAGCCACCAACTACTGGTAATACTTTTGTCCAATCTGCCATATGGCCATTGTTACTCATTAATTTCATGCCGATAGCACCCATTTTAGTACCCATATCGAACAAGAAGGAGTTCGCAAATACACCTGCCACTGTATGGAAGATGCTGCGTTCAATAGCTGGACGCATTTGTAATTTATCTGCAATCACTTGACGATGTTTCAATAATAATTCATGCAATGGAATCTTAACTGGGCAGTGCTCCCAACATTCGCCGCACAATGTGGACGCGTAAGGAAGATCGCCAGCTTCTTCATAACCAACCAATAGCGGAGTTAATACAGCACCCATTGGACCTGGATAGATAGAGCCATAACCATGACCTGTAATGTGACGATATACAGGGCAAATGTTCATACATGCACCACAACGGATACAACGTAACATTTCTTCAAAATCGCCACCTAAAATACCAGAACGACGGTTATCAATGATGATGATGTGTAATTCTTCTGGACCGTCTGCTTCCCCTTCACGAGCAGGACCTGTAATCATGGAGAAGTAGTTGGAAATTTTAGCGCCTACAGAGGAACGAATCAACATTTCCATCATCACATCTAAAGATGCGAAGTTAGGCACCAAACGTTCCATACCCATCAATGCAATTTGCGTTTTAGGCATGGAGCTTGCCATACGACCATTACCTTCATTAGATACGATAGTAATAGTACCAGTTTCAGCTACACCGAAGTTACAACCAGTGAAACCTACGTCTGCACGTAAGAAACGATCGCGAATATAGCGACGTACGAAACGAGTCATTTCTTCTGGATTTTCAGTGCCTTCATAACCTAATTTTTTCGCAAATGTATCACGAATACGGTTACGTTCAAAATGCAATGCAGGTACTACGATATGGGATGGAGGATCAAAGTCAGCTGTTTGCAAAATAAATTCTGCCAAGTCAGTTTCGTTTACTTCGATACCCGCTTCAATTAATTCGTGGTTCAATCCGATTTCTTCAGATACCATGGTTTTGGATTTAACAACCATTTTTGCTTCTTTTGCACGAAGTACTTCCATGCAAATGGCCGTTGCTTCTTTATCATCTGCTGCAAAGTGTACATGAGCACCAGCTTTTTCAGCATTTTCAGCAAATTGATTCAAATAGTAATCCAAATTAGCCAATACATGGTCACGCAAATCAGCGGCTTCATCACGGAAATCTTCCCATTCTGCTACTTGATCTACTACAGCTTTACGTTTTTCATAGAATACATCCTGTGCTGTTTGAATGGCTTTTACTTTGAAGTCATTAGCAAGCACATCATTAACGCGTGTCTTAAACGGGCGTTTATCGTACACAATATTACTCATGGTGACTCCTCCTATCGACTATTCAACAATTCCGCTATGTGCATTACACGGATATGGCGATCAATTTCGCCTTCTTTGTAAAGTCGATCTAACATACCTTCAATATTCATCAAGCAAGCCATATCAGAACCTGCTACAATGTTAGCACCAGAATCAGCGATATTCAACGCTTTTTCTCGTGTCATAACAGCGGAAATTTCAGGATTTTTTACTGTGAAAGTACCACCAAATCCACAGCAACGTTCTGCACGATGCAATGGTAAGTATTCTAAACCTTGAATGCCTGCTAACAGTTTCATAGGTTGTTCTTTGATTCCCATCAAACGTGTTACGTGACAAGATTTATGGTATGTCACTTTATCATTAAAGCGAGCTCCTACATCAGTTACTCCCAACACGTCAACGATGAATTGTGTGAACTCATAAATTTTAGAGCTCAATTTTTCAGCTCGTGCTAACCATTCTGGTTCATCTTTTAAAATATGATGATATTCATCGCGAATAGCGAACGCACAAGAGCCGGACATGCTCACTACATAATCAGCATTTTCGAATTGTTCAATTGTGTTTTTGATAGCTCCTTTTGCAGCTTCATTGTAACCAGAGTTAACAAACATCTGACCACAGCACACTTGCTTTTTAGGAACTGTTAGTTCGCAGCCAAGGTTTTCAAGAACCTTTACACCTGCCATGCCTACATGAGGGTAGAACATATCAATCAAACATTGTTGAAATAAATGAATTTTCATTTTTTCACATCCTCAACTTTAAAGTAAACTACTATCACTTGATTGGCAAAATGCAACAATCGTTTTCCATCTATGTACTATTAGAACGGTAGATTCTAAATAGTTTTTTGATGATTTTATTATATAGTAATTTTTCTGTAATTACAAAAGACTTGCAATATTAGCAAGACCCCATTTTTATACCATTTTGCTAGTCATTATCAATCAGATGTTTTGTATCAAAAATCACACATTTTTCCTAGTCTCATCAAGCCTTATAGCATCAAGGCTTGTATAATTTTTATGTATTTTAATACATATCAAATCTTCTATTAAAACACACATGTCTTTTCATCTGTTAATTCCTACCCAAAATTAGTGCTATAACCAAAACTCATGATAGAAATAACTATCACTGTATAATTCAACTTTTTCTATAGTAAATTTATTGATAAATATCACTCTTTTCGCATGGAGCGAATCTTTCAAATATGGTATGATAAACATACTAGAACACAATTCGATTCTCTATATCTGGAGGTCCTTTATGAAACGTATAATGACAACACTTTTTTTAACTACATTCCCTATAATACTAGCCCAAGCACAAACTTCAGTCTCACCCTCCACCAGTGCGCTTCCTGTAGTACCTAATACATATACCTACTCACAGCCCAACAGTATTCCTACTTTTGATCGAGTACAAAAATATCGTTTTACCGATGTACCAGCTAATTTTTGGGCCTTTGAGTCCATCACAAAAATGACAAAGGAAGGTCTCATGAGTGGCTATCGTAATGGTACATTCAAGCCAAATGATCCCCTGTCTCGTGAAGAGGCTGCCTCTTTATTCAGCAATATGCTTGGTGACACACCGTCTATCATGCTAGCCAGCTCTTTCTCAGACATCACCTCTGATCGTTGGTCTTCCTTAGCCATTGAAAGTGTAGCAAGGGCTAATATCATCAGTGGGTATGGCGATTCTACCTATCGGCCAGAACAATATATGTCTCGCCAAGAGTTTGCTGTCGTTGCCAATAAATTTTTACACTACCAAGGGTACCACACGGAAGATCCCACTGCATTAGATACAATTCACTTTAGCGATCAAAAATTCATTGCCCCTTGGGCCCAGTCATCTGTACGAGAATTAGCTTTACTGGGATTTATTAACTACAGCACAACAGGTTTGTTTAACCCTGAAAAGTATGTAACACGTGCTGAAGCTGCAGAAATTACCTATCGTTTACTCTTCTCTAAAGAAGCTACTACCATTCAGCACACAATTCAGCAACAACAAATGGAAGAAACGGCACGCGCTCTGATCAAGAAAACATTTGGCGAGAATTACGATTTCCACAACCGTGGTGCTATGTTCTGGCGTGATGGTAAATTAGTTATTTCCTTTACATCTTCCAGTGATGTGAAAGCCATTACTGCCGAAACGGCTTACATTAGAGATAAATACTTCTTAGATAACCACATCATTACAACTGGATCATATAGCTTAGGTGACTTTGACAATTTACAAACCGATGCCGCTTACTTGTATCGCCAATTAGAACCGCAAGGAACCATCCTAGCTGTCACACCAACACCAAATGTAGATGGATTGATTCTAACTGTAGACAAGTTACATGCTACGGCACAAACAGCATTTGTGAAAAAGTTTGGTAAAAAAATACAGCTTAAAACTAATTCATAGGTATACGTTAATTGGTAATGCACGAGAGCAGTCAATGCTAACTACAACAAAGTTTATCTGATGTAAAACCATACTATTATTTTTTATTTTTATATTTTCATGATTGTATATAAAGAAAGAGGAACGTTGATACGATGTGATCAACGTTCCTCTTTTATATTGGAAGTTATTTTGTTACCACTTTCTTTACATTTGAAACTCAGTGTATTGCTACCCCTACATTTAAATTCGGATATATCTTAAGTTTTTTATTCTAGGGGCTTATACGTCTTCGGCATTCCTACATGTTAGCATTTATCTAACAAGTTACATCCTCTAAATCCAAGCTAAATACTTCTGTAGCAGGCCCTGTCATATACACCGTTCCATCCTCATCATAATCGATATGTAAGGTACCAAGGTATAACTCCACATCTACAGAACGTCCAGTTAATCCTTTTTCATGAGCCATCACAGCACTAGAACAAGATCCTGTACCACAAGCTAAGGTCGCTCCTGCACCTCGTTCCCACGTGCGGACTTTCACAGTGTTTTCATCCATCACTTGCACAAAGTTCACATTCGTCCCTTTGGGGAACAAAGGATGCTTTTCAATCTTCGGCCCTAACACTGTCAATGGAACTGTTGTTACATCCTCTACAAAGACTTCAGTATGCGGTACTCCTAACAGTACAGAACTCACCACATAGGATGTGCCATCTACATCGATGGTATAGTCTATAACTTTGTCTGTTTCTACGTCCATAGGAATATCCTTCGCAGGAAATGTTGGTTTCCCCATATTGACTTTCACCAGTTTAGCCACACCATTTTCGGCAATAATCGTTGGCGTCATAATACCTGCTAGCGTTTCTACCGTAAACACTTCTTTATCGATAATCTTGCGGTCATACGCATACTTCGCAAAGCATCGAATGCCATTACCACACATTTCCGCTTCACTGCCGTCAGAATTAATAATGCGCATGCGCACATCCGCTACCTTAGAAGGCATGACAATGACAAGACCATCTGCGCCAATACCGGTATGACGATCACAGAGGCGTTGCGCCATATCTGTCACATCAAACTGACTTGCACCATCATCGAAGAAGACGATAAAATCATTTCCTAAACCATGCATTTTTGTTATTTTCATACGTATCTCCTCATTTATAGTATGTAATTCCTATCCGCACAGAGCGGATATTAAATTTATCGCAAAATATAGCCTTTACTTTTATACATTTTGATGAAAACCACCGTAGACTACTATAATTTATTTGCCATTTATATTACCATGAATATAGGAAAAATAATAGGTACGTTTTCCTAAGCAGTATTAGGTTAATCATATATTGGAGGTGATTTTACTATGCTTCCTGAAGAACGTTATTCTGCTATTTTACGACGCTTGAAACAAAATCGTGTGGTGACCGTACACGAACTGGTCACTGCCTTGTCTTCTTCAGCGCCTACAATACGCAGAGATTTAGCCTATCTCCACAACAAAGGTCTCTTGCAAAAGGTTCATGGTGGTGCAGCGAGCCTCACCATTGACCATACCACAACGGATATAGATATGCTCCCTAAATCTGTCATGTATCGTGATGCGAAAGAATCTATTGCCTTAGCGGCCTCTGAATTAATCAGTCCCTCTGGTTTTATCTTCATTGATGCGGGCAGTACCACTGAAATGGTATTACATTATTTACAGCACACGAATGCAACATTTGTGACTAACGGTATTCATCATGCTACCCATTTGGCATCACGCCATTTGAAAGTCATCTTATTAGGTGGCACTGTCAATCCCATTTCGTCTTCTATCGTCGGTAGTGTAGCCCTTAATCAATTGGAATCGTATAACTTTACCCAAGGATTCTTTAGCACCCATGGTATTAGTTTTAAATCTGGCTTTACTACAGAAGATCCTCTTGATGCATCTGTGAAAGAAAAAGCATTGCAAAAATGTCACAATGCCTTCGTCTTAGCAGATCCATCTAAGTTTGATTGCATTTCATCTGTAACCTTTGCCACCATTGATAAAGCGTCTATTATTACTACGAAATTACCTAATGAATTATATCGGAACTATGCAAATATTCAAGAAGTTGATCATCATCGTTAATTATAAAAAGCTGTCATCCCTAGACCTATGAGTCTAACGGTATGACAGCTTTTTTTCAATCTATAAAACGTTGTGTATTCAATCATTTTATTTATACTGTACATCTATCTTTTTCGATGTATTTGTATTATAATTTAGGTTACGTTTTTTATTTTGTAAGTTTTGAAACGGAGATTAGTATGAGCTTTTTTAAAGATTTTAAAGACTTTGCTATGCGCGGAAATGTAGTAGATTTAGCAGTCGGCGTTATCATTGGTGCGGCTTTTGGTAAAATTGTTACCTCTTTGGTAAACGATGTAGTTATGCCTCCTATCGGTTTATTATTAGGTGGAGTGGACTTTTCAAATTTATTTATCCCTTTAACTTCGGGTGCTACTCCTACTACCTTTGCAGAAGCAAAAGCAGCTGGTATCCCTATGATAGCCTATGGTCTTTTCTTGAATACAGTGTTTGAGTTCCTTATCATTGCTCTTTGTATTTTCACTGTCATCAGCCAAATCAAACGATTTACACCTGCAGAAGCACCGGTGGAAGTTCGTAAATGTGACTATTGCCGTGAAGCGATTGCTGATGATGCTACACGTTGTCCACACTGCACAGCCGAGTTGGCTATCAAATAATGATAGATGTAACAAATACCAGCCTCTATCTTTTTGAATTTTAACTTTATATTATGCTAATAGGAAAGGACTGATACGAGTATCAGTCCTTTACCTATAATTAGTATTATGTGAAATGCATAATGCATGATCACAACAAACCTAGCATATACTTTTATTATGTATATTGCTTTTCAAATATAGCATAACTAGATATTTAAAATCAAGTATTAAAATATTCATTTCGCAAATGCCGATAAATCCCTTAATATAAAGGGTTCTCTGCCTCATTAAAACGGTTGCTACCAGTGCTATACACACATAGAATCTAGGTAATATATAAAACAATTATCATCTTGATTCTACCTCGAGTAGGAACACCTTATCACCCATTCTAACTATAAAAATCTACAACAAAATAGCCCTAACTACAATAGAGGAAAGCTGATTACAACATCAACTTTCCTCTTTTTTTAATTATACTATTATAGTTTCAATGTATTTGATATCTAGATAGCATTATATGCCTCTACCTCTAACATCATATACAAGAGTGTATGTATTATTTACCTTGTTGCATATTTGCCATAGCATTCATCAACATAGCAATTTTTTGATCTTGTGCTTGCAATTGAGCTTTTAAGTCATCAATCTCTTGCGTCATAGCTTTTCTAGACTTAGATACGCCATTATGTTGACCTAGTTTAAGGCTCACACCTACATTGATCATATTTTGACCATTACCCATGGCACCACCAATGCTAAACATAGTATCTTCATTAGGACGGTAGAATGCACCTAATGCCAACGCACTGCCACTGCGGTAATTACCATAGCCAGCAGCTACATTCCATTTATCATTTTCATCAAAATCCAATGGATGTAATGCCGCCAATGCTGCAGAACCAGCTACCGCTTTATCCATACGAGAGTTTACACGGTTTTCTAAGGCGTTCATATTTTGACTGATATTAGATGTATTAGCATTGATCTCTTTTATTTTTTCGTTAATTGTATCTTCAATGCTGTCTTTCATAGTAGATACATCATTTTTCACTGTATTCACATCTTGTTTCACCTTAGAAACATCTTTCTTAATATTAGAAATATCAGTTGTATTTTTTCCAACAGTCTCTTTAGTTGTGGATACATCATTTTTGATAGTGTTTACAGTCTCTTTAACAGTGTTCACATCTTGTTTCACTGTATTTAGCTCAGATTTATCAGCCTTTTTCTCAAGCTCACTATGTAATTGCCCGCCATTCACAGCGTCTTTAGAGCCTGCCGCTACAGAACCATCACCTACGTTTTTAATCGCTTGATTATTTGCATTCAATCCAGTAGCAGATACATAGTTTTTATCTCCAACACTAAGACCAGTAGCATCCATTTTTGTAGTACCGGTTGTAACACTATTCAACGTAATATCGTCTTTTACTGCCACTGTATATATGGATTGACCATTTGCACCAGTAGATGGAGTTACAGTTACATTTTTCCCAGCTACTACTTCTGTTTTCGCTACTTTGATAGCTTCTTCCACAGTATCTTTACCTGTACCACCGATATTTGTCATTGTAATGGCTCCTGTGTCTGCTACGGCTGCATTGCCACCTAAGATGGTTTTTACAGAACCTGCGATAGTGCTCATCGTGCCTGCTACAGAGTATAATTGGCTACCATTCACTGCATCTGTAGATGTAGCCGTAATTTGACCTGCTGCTACATTCTGGACTTGCTTTTCTTTACCAGCTGTACCAATAGAGACAACGAATCCTTCTCCATTCGCTTTTCCATCACCTGCAAAGCCAGTGAATTTTAAGGATGTACTATTTGCTGTCACTGTAGCTTCTGCTGTATCCACTGCCTTTGTTGTTTTTGCATAAGTACCCAATGCGACAGAATGTGGCATCGTTGTTCTAGCTGCTTCTGCTGCATTGTAACCACCACCAATGGCGACACTTGTAGGATTTGCTTCTACACGAGCACCAATAGCAATACCATACCAAGAAGATTTGGCACTATCACCAATAGCAACTGCACGATTGCTTGTAGCTTGCGCACTGCCACCAATGGCTACGGTAGACTGCCCACTATTACCAGCACTACCAGATTTACTACCTGTACCAATAGCTACTGCATTTTCACCTGTAGTACTAGCATTCGCACCAATAGCAACACTATTCGCTTCTTTTGCTAGAGCCCCTACGCCTTGTGCCACCGTATTAGCCCCTTCGGTACTAGCGTTATTACCGATAGCTACGCTATTAGCTCCTTATGCTGAGGAGGCTTCTCCAAAAGCAACATTTGAATCTCCACCAGTACCCGCTTCATTCAATGCAGCATGTACAGGTCCTGCAAAAGCCGTAACAGCTAAAACAGCGCCTAGTACACCCGCTTTCATTGCTTTGCCGTTGACAGTACTTGCCAACTCAGACACCACTACATACATATTTTTTGTTTTGTTCCATACAACTCGATACATTTGATTCATTTCTATTCACCTTTCTATCACTCAATACGTATGTGTATCTTCCCATTACATACGTGACACTACCATGTATATGCCCACTATACATTTACAATACTCTAATGATTTCTTACTCAATATCATTTGCTATATATCCTTTCATAATAAAGACGGTGAAAGTAGGATTTAAGTGCAAATTTTTTTCGGCCCTACTCACAAGACCATTATGAAAGAAAAAAGAAATACTGCACCAAACCTACATCTGATACAGTATTTTTACTTGCTATATGAGTATCATACACTATGTTTATGAATATTTCATGAAATTTCGTAAAATATGTTCATATTTTCATAATGTATACTCTGATTTTATTTTTTTATACGCCGGATGTTTCCCCACGGCTTTCACGAGGCGTGCTCTCCAATGGAATGCCGCTTGGTACGCTGCATAGCCAAAGATGATTACCGCCAAGCCACCTTGGATAGGGACTTCACCACAGGCATAGATAGCATAGCTATCATAGGTGATAGCTACGGCACTCATCACATAGATGAGACGGCGCAATCCCATAGTAGCGCCCTCAATGGATAACATCTTATTCACTGCCACGCAGCAAAGAATGTAAGGGAATACATTTGTCACTACTGCTAAGTTAACGAGCTGCGCAAATTGTTCATTCAAACTTTCATCGGTAGTCATCAACGCTAAGATACCTTGCAATGCCAAGAGAATGATAATACCGCGCACTGGAGAATCTACACGATTCACACGAGCAAATACCTTGGGAAAGAATCCCGCTTCTGCACAACTTTTAAACACACGGCTCAAGGTGAATTGCCATCCCATGATTGCCCCAAAGCAGGATACTGCCATGAGAGCCATCACGATTTTGCCTGCTGTGCCATTAAACATGTAAGCAAACACTAACCCGAAAGGAGCGGTGGAATTCACTAGCTCGATGTTAGGAATGATGCCCGCCATAATATTCGTCGATACAATATACACCACGGCTACTGCCAACGTGCCAAAAAATGTCGCTATCGGTACATTCTTTTTAGGATTTTCAACAGCATCTGCATTAGCGGCCGCCGACTCAAAGCCTAAAAAGCCCCACAATGTAAGGGAAATAGACTGACTGACCGCATCAAACACGGGCAGTTCTTGTGGGTTCCAAACAGACACAAACATCTCTGGATCGAACCAAAACCAACCAAACACACCAATAAATAAGACTGGCAACATCGTTCCCCAAATGGTAATGTTACTAATGCGCCCTGTACTCTTATTACCACGCACATTGATTAAAGCCGCCACCATGAGCAACGCGATAGTTGCTAAACTCACTTCTAATGGTGAAAGGTGTACGTCAAACAACACAGCCCCATACCCTACAATGGATATGGCGATGGCTACATTGGCAATCACCAAGGACACTGCATAGGAGTAGTTCGCCATAAAATGGCCTGTTCTACCGAAGGCATATTCTACATAGCCACCTAAGCCGCCTGCTTTCTTTGTAAATAAACCACATTGGGCGAAAATATAGGCTAAGGTCAAGGACCCTAGTACAGTGATTATCCAAGATAGGATAGAAATGGTGCCTACCTGTGCTAATTGAGACGGTAGCATAATAATTCCAGCACCCAACATATTGGCTGCCACGATGGATGTCAGTTGGAATACAGACATTTTTTTAGCGGTGGTTTTCATGTATCAAGCCCCTTTCCATACATCACTTGAGCATTTCAAGTATCCGTGTCGTCAAAAACCGCTAGCGCCACTAGTCCGTACGGAATGGGTTCGGATGTAGTGACGCATCTTCATTTATTTATCGATTCATTGTAACACCTTTTACCCCTCGTGGATAGATGTTTTTTTACAATTTTTTTAGGATTGTTATAACTTTCTATCATTTCCCTATCTTCCTATGATATACTATAGAAAATATGCTATGTCCATAGAAAGAAAGGATGTCCTTATGCAAGAACAAATCATTCAACTCTTGGGCGATGTGAACGGATTCCTCTGGAATAATATCATCATCGCACTCCTTATTATTGCCGGAGTTTGGTTTACGGCAACCACACGATTCGTGCAATTACGACAACTACCAGAAATGTTCCGTATTTTAAAATCTGGGGCAGGAGAAAAAAGTAAAGGTGACCATCATATTTCTCCATTCCAAGCCTTCTGTATCAGTGTTGCCTCTCACGTAGGTGTTGGTAATATTGCGGGTATCGCTATTGCTATCGCTTTAGGTGGTCCGGGCGCTGTGTTCTGGATGTGGTTCATCGCTCTTCTTGGTGCGGCTACTAGCTTCATCGAAAACACATTAGGCCAAATCTACAAAGAGCGTTTACCTGATGGCTCTTTCCGTGGCGGTCCATCCTATTATATTCGCCATGGCTTGAACAGCCCATTCTTATCTGTTTTATTTGCCATCTTAATCAGCGTTACCTACGGTCTAATCTATAACTCTGTACAAGCAAACACCATCGCTATCGCCGTACAACCTTGGAATATCGATGCGTCCACAACAGGTCTTATCGTAGCAGCTTTATCTGCACTGGTTATCTTCGGTGGTGCCAAACGTATCGCTCAAACAGCTGAATTTTTAGTGCCTTTTATGGCTGGTTTATATTTCTTAATCGCCTTATACATTGTCATCTCTAATATTTCTGTATTACCAGATGTGATTTCCGCTATCTTTACACAAGCTTTCACCATTGATTCTGCTACGGGCGGTTTCATCGGTGCTGCGGTAATGCAAGGTATTAAACGTGGCTTGTTCTCTAACGAAGCTGGTGAAGGTTCTGTACCAAATGCGTCCGCTTCTGCTGATGTAAATCACCCAGTAAAACAAGGTTTAATCATGTCCCTTGGGGTATTCGTGGATACTATGTTTGTATGTACTGCGTCCGCCTTCATCGTTCTTGTATCTGGCGAATACGTACACACTGATTTAACTGGTATCGCCCTTGTGCAACACAGTATTGGTCACCAATTAGGTGCTTGGGCACCTGCGGTTATCGCCTTATTTGTATTCATGTTTGCTTACAGTTCCATTATCGGCAACTATTTCTACGGCGAAGTGAATATTGCGCATATGACGAAAAACAATAAAGTTGCTATTAATGTATTCCGTGCATTAGTTATCATCATGGTCTATGTTGGCTGTATCGCTGAATTGAACCTTGTATGGAACTTAGCAGACTTGTTCATGGCATTCCTAGTGCTTTGCAATATTACCTCTATCTTACGCTTAGGTAAATTGGTAACCATTGCTCTGAAAGACTATGTAAGCCAAAAATCTAAAGGTATTGAAGATCCTATCTTCGACCGTGCTATTTTACCAACTCAAAAAGGTATCACTTGGTGGCATAAAGGTCACGAAAACGAATAATAGTATACTGAAAGGGTCCTTCGGGGCCCTTTTTCGTACCCTAGTATATAATATGCTCTCCCCTTATATTGGGGGGGCACTGTGCCCCCATACATTACATAATCCGCATAATTTAGAATAAGAAGAGGAACATTGGCACAGTGTGCACAACGTTCCTCTTTTTTGTTCTGTTTTGTATTTTGATTATATTAGTTTACATGCCTGTATTCAATCACATTTGTTAGTAGCATTACAACGCATGTAGAATAATATACCTAACATATCTATGAGATTATTATTACTAATGTTGCAATCGCACTTTATACCGATATAGCCCGCTCCAATCGGAAGGAATAGATGTATACCTCTTTCACAGGGTATGGTGTTAATCGTTCCAAAGCTTCTTTATACAACATGAGCTGAATGCGATAGCGCTCTACCAAAGCCTCTTCGTCTAGACGGTCGGTCTTATAATCCACTAGGACCCAAGCGCTGTCTTCTAGGAATGCTGTATCGATGATACCTTGTAGGAACAAATCTTCCCCGTCTAGCATCTCTGGGTACACACGGTTCGCCGGAAATAGCATACTAAATGGCAACTCTCGTTCCACTCGCTGTGCTGTTAGCAATCGTTGTCCTAGATCAGATTGAAAGAAATCATAAATCCGTTTTTCACTGATTGCTTTCCGTTCTTCATCGGTCAAGTATCCTTGTAACGCCAAGTTATCTAAGACTTTCCGCAAAGATAGTCGTGTGTAGTTTTCCAACGGCAACCACTGCATCACTTCATGCATGAGGGTACCCCAACGAGCACCACTGCGAATCGGCGTGGACTCATTCATGGAAGACAAGGCTACGTCGAAGGGTCCTAGGTCTACAGGAGCTTCTTCTGATATATCCTCTGCACCCTTTTCTTTGCCTTTCTCAGCACCGTTTTCCATGCCCTGCTCGCCAGTTGGCTCAGTATCGTCAGTACATGCATCCGGTATACTATCGAGCATACTATCGCCTATTAACATACCTTCTACGGAACTATGTAAGTCCTTACTAGAGTCTACTACGAGCAGTTCAGACCTATCTGGTGTCCCAGATTCTCCTTCTATATTGCTGTTATGTTGCTCTGTTCGATAGTCCGGCTCAATCATCTGCTTCGCCAGTTCTTCCAACTCCACAAAGCGCCGTTTAATTTCAGATACAGAAATTTTCCCCGCTCGTTCTGTAGAACTTTCATAAGGATAGACAGAGGTCAAGCGATCCACCACGATCGGATCCAATGGTGGCGCTTCCACCGGTAATTGGGCACGTACTTGTTCTAACATATCTACATCCACGGACGGTGTTTCCTGTGAAACACTGTAGTCATTCCCATCATGAACGTGGAAGGATACAGGACAATCTTTGTACGGTATATCTGGGAATTGCGGGCTTTCTACCTCCGCAAATTGGCGCAACTGAGTGCCTCCTCCTACGTGGCGAGCTAAACTTCGCAAAATCCAATCTAAATAGGAATTACATCCTAGAATTTGCTCTTTCGTGAAAGCACTTTCACCCCACTGTAAGACAGGCGCCACCCATTCTCCCATTTTCTTCGTCGCTGGTCGATCCGTAGAGCCATTGATGGATCCCTTCATATAGCCCGTGATATACAGCTTATCTTTAGGTCTCGTTAATGCAACATAAAGGATACGCTCCTCTTCAGCTTTCAAATTTTCCTCCAAGGCTTGGCGCACAAATATCCATGGCAAGGAATTGTACATGACACGCAAGTCCGGGAAGTATCCTTTTAAACCTACACCATACTCCTTGTGCAATAGCAAAGACCGGTTCAAATCCATTTTGTTAAACCCTTTTTGGGTCCCCATGAGGAACACTACAGGGAACTCTAAGCCTTTACTTTTGTGGATGGTCATAATGCGCACCACATTGTCCGCTTCACTCACTGTTTTGGCAACGCTCAAATCTTCTCCGGATGCCTGCAAGCTTTCAATAAAGCGCAAGAACCGGAATAAACCACGGTAATTGCCACTTTCATATTGTTTCGCTCGCTCATACAAGGCTAGCACATTGCCACGGCGCACCAAACCATTTGGCATGGCGCTCACGTATTCTACCACATGCAATGTATCGTAGATGTGCCAAATTAAGTCCGTAATACCTTGACGGCGAGACATGGTCCGCCAGGTGTCCATAGAGTCCACAAAGCGAATCCAGCCTGCATTCTGGGATGTTTCTACAAATGAGCGCAATCCACTCCACAAGCTGTCCTCCCCTACGGATAGGCGAAGGCGCCCTAAATCGTTCGCATCCATCCCGATCAAAGGCGATTGCAAAACGATGGCCATGGGCAAGTCCTGCTCTGGATTATCGATAATTTGCAACAAGGACAGTACAAACTGCACTTCCATAGCACTGAAATAGCCCGACTTTTCCTCTGCATAGGCAGGGATGCCCTCTCGCCGTAGTAGGTCGATCATACGACTTGCCGATCCAGAGATAGACCGTTTCAAAAGCACAATGTCCCGCCATTCCATGAGCCGGAAGGTGCCGTCTTTATCTTGTACCATGGCTCCATTGTTCTTCAACTCTTGGATTTTACGGATTACAAAGAGCATTTCTTTTTCATCGTTCTCTAAGTCTTCTCCGTCATCCAATTCTGTTTGGGCTTTGTCCTCATCACAGCAGAGAACGTGCACTTCTACGTCTCCACCTACCCATTCTGGTGGTGCCTCTTCTACGATGCGACCTGTATGGAGAGCCTCTGCCTCACCATAGGTAAGGCCTGCCCCTTCATCGGTCATGATTTGAGAGAAAATAAAGTTCGTCACATTTAGAATCGCTTCATGGGATCGGAAGTTTTGTGACAAATCGATGCGTCGTTCCACACCGTTCACATCGTGATCAAACCGGTGGTACTTTTCCATAAATAGCTGAGGGTCTGCCATACGGAAACCATAAATCGACTGTTTTACATCGCCTACATAGAATCGATTGTCCCCACGAGATACTAAATTCACGATAGCCTCTTGGACGCCATTCGTGTCTTGGTATTCATCGACCATCACTTCTTTGAATGTGTCCTGTAACTCCAGCGCCACCTCAGATGGCTTAAGTTCCTCTGTAGATTCTAGGTCTACTAATAAGGCTAAGCATAGATGTTCCAAGTCAGAGAAATCGATCATGCCCACTTCTTGTTTTGCCTGTTGAAAGTCCTCATGGAATCGTTTCACCAGCTGGATGATACCTCGTACCAACGGTACTAAGTACTCCATTTGCTCTCGCCAATCTGCTTCGGTAATAGCAAAAACACCTTTCGGCATGGCTTGCAGTATTTCTTTTCCTTCAGCCAAAATGGCTTTGATTTCGCTCAAAATAGCTGGGTCACTTTCATTCATAGCCTTAGTGGCACGGAGTACAGGGAAACTAAATCCCCCAATGCCAACTACACCGACATGCATAGCATCCCAAGTGTCCGCCTTTTGCATGGCTTGTAATAGCGTTTGCAGTTCGCTGACCTTTTCCATCCATTTGTCGAACCCATTACCTAAGGTCGCCAAGCGCTGTGCCTCTTCATAGCGCTCTAACAGATACTCAATTTGCCGTTGTTGTTCTTTCCAAAATAATGTGCCCCAAGTAGTTTCTCTCAAGGTCTGGTGTAAAGCACTTTCATACGTATCACATACGGCATCTAGCCAGCGCATAGGCTGACTTTGAGCCAAGGCGAAGTTGTAAATTTGAAACACCGTGTCCCGCAAGATCTGGTCTGATCGTTCCGTGCTAAACATATCGCTCACATCGTAAATATTATACAAACCTTGTTCGTAGGCTTCTAGCAAAATGGCATCTAGCACATCGTAGCGCATAAGAGCCAATTCCCCTTCATTGCCGATGGTGAAAGACGGATCTATATCTAGTTTATAAAAATAACTACGGATGACCCATTGGCAAAAGGAGTGCAAAGTAGAAATATGGGCGGACGGCAACATATTCAATTGTTCTTCTAAATAAGCATCTCCTGTGGCTTGAAACTCTTCCGCTAGTTTTACACCAATACGGGCTTTCATCTCCGCTGCTGCCGCCTTTGTGAACGTCACCACCATCAGTTCTTGAATACTTAACTCCCGCCGTTTCAAGCGCTGTATCATACGCTCTACGAGGACTGCCGTTTTACCAGATCCCGCCGCGGCGGACACCAAAATAGTTTGGGATGGTAACTGCCCTGGTCTAGGTGCATCAATGGCGCTCTGTTGCGCATCAGTCCATTTCATAGGTAGCCCCTCCTGTTTGTAATGCTTCCATCTTCTCCAATGCTTCCTCTTCGGTCATGGTCTTAATATGGCGATATCTATTGCGTGTTCCATCAAAGCGACATAGAGCTTGGAACTCACAATATTCACAAGGCCGTCGTTTATCCTTTTGGTACGGACTGATAGGAAATTCTCCATCCATCATCTGTGTACCACTGTTGGAAATAATTTGCTTTGTATATTCTTTCATAAGTCCAAATTGTTCCATTGTCTTTAAACTCTTAGACGTTCGGCTATCCGGAGTGCCATCCTTTTTCAGAACAATCGGTACATAAGGGGAATTACTTTGGTAAGCCCTTGTCACATCTAAGAATTGTAACACATCACCATCTACAAAGTATCCACTGTTTTTCAATTGTTGGCCTTCCGATTTTTCTTCCTCCGCCCGTCTGTGATTCACGACTTCAGACAATTTCACTTGCGGATTCCGCACATAGGTGTAGAGAGCAGCTGCCGTGCCAATTCTATCCTGTGTATTCTTCTCCAATGCCAATAAATAGGTCATTAACTGTAATTTCAAACCATAGTAAATTTCATCAGCTCGCACCGTTGTGCCCCCTGATTTATAGTCGATGACCGCCGCATAATGGCCAAGAGGACCACGATATTCATCGACACGGTCAATTTGACCACGCAGTACGATACTTTCACCATAGTTCTTGCCCAAGGGAATGCGTACTGGGTACCAACCAGATTCGCCCATGCCAAAGCTTTGCTCTACTTCGGTAGTGGAAAACTCGCTTTTCTTAGACCAATCTACGAGACGTGCTACCGTAGCCGATAAGGTGGATGTTAATCGAGTATACAATTGCGATTCGTACGCATCTCGCGCCTCTGTCCCCATCACCGCATCTGCTGCTTCACGACATAAGGATTCTTGTTCTTCCTCTGTTACATCACGCCATTGTCGACCTTGTTGTAATAAATATTCCCCTAAATAGCGCAATGTCTCGTGAAGGAAGGTTCCGATTTCAGGGGCTCCAAAGGATTTCACTTTCCGTGGGGCTAAGCGCAACGCATATTGAGCATAAAAACTGTATGGGCAACGATGGTATCGTTCTAATCGTGTGACGGAACCCGTTAAGGCATCGCTGCGTAGCAATAGCCCTCGCACAATGGACTGCTCAATGCGTGGCACTGTATTGGAATCAAACATACCTCGTGTGGCAAAGAATACTTCACCTCGATAGCCCGATTCCAATCCCCAATTATAAAGACTCCACCATGTAGAGGAGATAGGTTCTCCTTTCATAAGAGCACTCATGCGACTAGAAAAAAGCCCTAAGCTTTGGGATGCTCGCCATAGATAGTCCTGTTCTCGTCCCTCTGGCATAGATAGTGGCGCTTCTTCGATGGTGTTCACATACCCATATTGCTGTAAACGGCGCACCACTAAAGATGGTTCCATTTTAGATCCTTCTTCATCAGATGTGACATAGGACAGGTGCAGTCCTTGGCTGGCACGAGTGCAGGCTAAATAGAACAAGAAATTTTCATTGAACATTTGCCCTAAGGCACCCGCCGCTAGTTGCACACCTACCTTAGCCAACGCCGTCCGCTCTTGGTCACGCAGAATGCCTTCGTCCCCCATTTTACGAGGAAATACGCCCTCATTGAGGCCTAGCACATAGACTTCCTTCGCATCTGTCATATAGCTGCGATCGATGGTGGTAATCGTCACATGATCCAACGATGGTGGTACCAAGGAGTAGGTCACTTCACTGAGTCCTTCCTCGATGATGAGACCCATCTCCTCTGCGTTCAACTCCTCTGTGCCCGTCACAGACGCACACTCCTCTAACAATTGAATGGCATGTTTATATAACTGTACATGGCTAGCACTTTCTTGTACATCCCCACGATTTTCTGCTTCGTCATACCAATGTTTCAATTGCTCTGGAATACGCCAATCTTGCATGGTTTGGAACAGGAACTCACTCCACTCCTGTCCCGTATGTGACAGTTTACAGAAATCATAGATTGGACGTAAATATTCTAGGACTCGCCTATGTAAAGCCTGCATCACAGCTCGTCGCTCTTCATCGTCCTCGCCGCCATAGGTCCAGGCCTCTCGTAACCACGCTGGCCCTTGAATACCGTATTCTAAACAATAGTTTTCTAATCGGTCTACTTCTTCCCGTGTGAAAGGAGCAAAATCCGTTTTCAGTAAGCGGAATACCGCATCATGGTCAAAGAAAGTTCGATACACATGGAAGATACCTTGCAAGAACTCCGCCAAAGGATGACTAGTCATCATCTTCCGTTGGTCTGAGAAGAAGGGGATTCCATAGTTCATGCAGGCCTTTTCCAATACATCACCATAGGACTCCATGTCCCGCAAGATGATAGTACAGTCTTTCCAGCGATGCCCCTCTTCTTGACTATATGCCAATATCTTACGACATACTGCATCGGCCTCCCGCTCTCGATTGTAGGCACTAACCATGGTCAACGAATCTTCAGTGGTGTTTGCTTTCATAGGCGTTCTGAAAAATTGTGTATTCAATTGTTGTAATACCGGTGTCCCCCGATAGACGGTATTCATGTCATGCACCACCGCCTCTGGATACCAAGTCATCATATCTCGGTATGTCTCCCAAACACGGAAATACATAGATCCCTTGCGACTATGTACCTCTTCCTCCAAGGATGGCAAGCTGATCGTCATATGACAGGATTCACTAAGGGAAAACAACCGTTGAATCAATCGATATTGTAGTGGCGTAAACCAATGAAATCCATCCACAAAGACATGACACCGTTCCATCAGTGGCGACTGTGGTAAGATTTCGATCAATGTTTCCATAGAATCTTGGACGCCTAACTCTTCCAGCGCTGTATCGTAGCGTTCTAATAACAAGGATAATTCTTGTAATTTTCTGCCCAACACCATAGAGTCTACCTGTTGTACCGCCCCCGACAAGTCCTCTGGCGTTACACCAAAGGCTTTACACTCCGTCAAGAGACCTTGTATGACATCTCCAAAATGAGGTTGTTTCGCTGCCTGTTTAAACAAGTCCAATTCCCCTGCGGATTGCTTTAAGAGCACTCGAAGGACTAATTTCTTGCCAATCTCCGACAGGCCTCCTTCTTTCACCTTGCCCAAGGATTGATACACTTGGTAGGCTAAGCGTGTCATGCCCACCACACGCACCGTGGTGAACCCTTTTTCCTGACGATACTCTACGAGCTTCCGTTCCATCATATACGTCGCAGGGTCTGGCACAAGGACGATAATCTGGTGGTCTGGATGGTCTTGTAAAATTCGCTCTATCTCTGCGAAACAAGCCGTGGTCTTTCCCGTACCCGCTCCGCCAATATATAACTGTGGTTGCATGTCCAACTCCTTTTCCTCTCAACACGTTGTATCTATCTCTATCCTATCATGTCTAGGGCACTTAGTAAAATTGCCAGGTCCCTCAACCGATTGACCTGGCAATAGTATATATGTAATTAACGGTACGCTACCCGTTTTGGTTGCATATCGTGAAAGTGCAAGCGTTCCTTCGCTGTGGCTTCCCAATCAGTACCCGGTTTGCCATAGTTGGCATACGGATCAATGGACAAGCCCCCACGTGGTGTAAATTCGCCCCACACTTCAATATATTTAGGCTCCATCAATGCCACTAAATCTTTCATGATGATATTGATACAATCTTCGTGAAAGTCTCCATGGTTGCGGAAGCTAAATAAATATAATTTTAAAGATTTACTTTCCACTAGCTTTTCATCTGGCACATAGGAAATATAAATCGTTGCAAAGTCCGGTTGCCCCGTCATGGGACAAAGGCTGGTAAACTCTGGACAATTGAATTTCACAAAATAGTCATTTCCTGGATGTTTATTAGGAAATGCTTCTAGCACCTGTGGTGCATAATCTGTAGGATAGTCCGTATGGCTACCTAAAGCATGAACACCTTGTAATTCTACTGCATTACGACCACTACTCACGAACTAAAACCTCCTTATTTTTATAGACTACTTTCTCCAACGCATTGATCAAGAAGTAGCTCACCACACCACACACGAACTGACCTACTACGAGGGAGCTTACTAATACCCAGTATGGAACTGGCAAGAAATAGGTCAACCAAATTGGTACAATCAATCCTGGTACAAAGGTAATGATAGGAATCAATACCCAATTGCCTAAGCCTTGGCGCTTCGCAAGGACGATTAGACCCGTTGTCAATAAACCTACGATAGCTCCACCGATAGAATCCACTAAACCAAAACCGCCCATCACTGTATTACTTACAAAGTTCGCAATAGTAAAAGCTGGAATTGTGAATGGAAAGATAGCTGACAATCCATAGAGAGCTGTAGCAATACGCACTTGATACTGACCAAAGGCAAAGCCTTGCGTACCGATCATAAGCGCCAAATACATAGCGATGGAAACGGCAGAAATCGTCAATCGTTGTGTGTTGTTAAATTGTTTCATTATAACTCCTTAGTTTTGTTTACAGACAGGAGGATCTCGAACTGTCTATCTAATACCTACTACGACATAGGTCGTAGCTACCTAGAACATTTCTAGGGTTTTAAATGGTTCCGGATATTCCAATACACCTTGTAAAGGCTCTGCTTGGGCATCAAGCTTAATCCCCATCATATGGTCCCGGTCCAATCCTGCTGGCGGTTCTACACCAAATTTGTGTGCAAAATCATAACCCAACCGTGGATAGTATACATTACTACCATGTACAAATAAGTAAGAGTATCCCATTTTACGTGCCAATCGTTGGCCTTCTAAAATGAGCGCACCCCCTACACCATGTCCACGCATAGACTGCGCTACTGCCAGTAAGCCCAAGATGAGTACGTCCTGATCGCCTACTTTACCACGTAAGAACATACCATATCCTGCAATGGCATTATCAATAACAGCCACTAAGGATAACTTAGGAATATACGCATCAGACTCGCGCAATAATTCCACTAGTTTATATTCTCGCCCTGTACTGCGATCCGCACTGATATAGGCTTCACGCACGAGAGCTGTGACCGTATAAAATTCACGCTTTTTCTCTTCTCGTATAATCATAGTTCCTCCGGTTCATGATGAAAGTACACCAAATGGATTGCTAACCCTTAGTATACCGAATTTCTTCGATAATATCAAATATATTTCCCTTATTTCTTAGCTTTCTTTGCCAGTCTATCTCGTTCTTTTTGCTCTTGTTTTGCCAATCTTTCTTGCTCCTTAGCTTGCTGTTTTGCTAATTGAGCTTCCTTCTTAGCCTGTTGTTTTGCTAATCGAGCTTGTTCCTTCGCTTGCTGTTTCACCAATTTTTGTTCTGCTTGTAACTTAGCTCGTTCCGCCTTTGCTAAACGTTGTTGCTCTTTCTTCACCAATGTTTCTTGTTTTCGTTGTGCTTTTGTATCTAACCGTTCTTGTTTGCGTTCTGCTTTTTGCAATAGAACCCATTCTTGTTTAGCCACTTTCATAAGCGGTCGTTGTTCCTTTTTGGACGCATCCCATTGACCGCCAGCCATAGCCTCTTGCACTTCTCCATCAATTGGTTGTAAGGCTATGTTTCCTTGGTTCTTCACCGAAGGCACTACTAATTCCAAATGGCTTCGCTGAAAGGACCCTTGTTGAGAGGTGCGTACTTGTACACCGCTACGATTTGGCAACGCAGATGTATCGATTTGGAATGCCTCCATTTTCTTTTGGATTTCTTCCTTCGTTAAAGCTGGTTCCACTGCGATTGGGGTACCCTCATCCGCACTATCCACCTGTGCTTTACCTTGTTTTGCTTCTTCTTGTTCTATTTCATAGTTCATAATGGACCGACGATTTTCATTGTACAGTCGCAATGCCAACATTCGGTCACTTTCATTCATGGTTTCACGACGTGATACCACATCTGCCATCATAGGGATGAGTTCTTTTCTAGTGAATGCTCGTGACCCTAAGTCTATCCCTTTAGTATCCGTAATCGCTCCATGTTTTACCAAGGTCATGAGCGCTTGGTATTCCCAATCAGGAGGACTCACTACACCATATGGGTTTGCCTCTGCTTGAACTACCGTCAATCCACCAGCCACTAGTGCCAACGCTATATAATATCGTAATTGTTTCATATCTATATCCTTTCTATTACCTATGCCGTCCTACGTACTGCGCCTTTGGAAAGTCTGCTAGCCAAGCGTCTTCGCCACTAGTACGAACAGCGACGACCACCGCCGTAGCAGGTCCGCCACTATGATCTAACTCATCATCAGTCAGTTCTATGGACTCCATGGATGCCCCTTCTAAATAGCTGACCACCGTCAACTCTTGGCGGATACCTCTAGAACCAATGGGCACCACACGAGATGTGCTAGGATGTGCCAAGGCTCGTTTCACCTCATCATAGGTAACAATCCACTCTGGTTGTTCTAGCACCTCATGACCTACTAAGGGTTTCCCTAATACGTACACAGCATAGGGTTCTCCTGTGCCAAGCATTTCTGGCTCCCCGATTCCTAAGGCAGTAATCCCTACAGAGGTAGTGCTTACTTTCATATTACTTTCATGGCTACCATTAATGGGCACAGTAATACCTAGTGTATCCAGTTCTTCTTGAATCCCCTGTACCACAGAGATCACCACCGTATCGTAGTCGCCGCCAATGAGGTATTGTATGGCTTTCACAGTACCTCTAGCGCATAGAATTTCGAGCATTGCCACACGAGCTGCGAAGGCACCCACCATGGCATAGGGTACAGCTAGCACATCATGCTCCTGTAACCCAATACCACTGCTAATATCACTGGCAATGATCCAATCTTCATTCTCTTTCAAGGAAAGTCTTGTTATATCACGCATGTCGTTTACCACCAAACACTCGATTCAACTGACTCACTACAAGAGCCGCCCCTACATAGTTCAACACATAGGCTAAGGACAGAGGCACAAATAAAATGGCAACAACCCCTGTACTCTGTGTCATCCATGCAATCACGGCGATCCCAATACCAACATTAACAATATACCCCAGTATACCACTCACTACATAAGAGAAAGATGAAGTCATTCGTTTCATTATATATCCAATACTAGCCCCAGTCCCTGCCATAATAATAGCGACCGCTACATGAATGGGTACACTGAGAGGAAAACCCGTGGAGGCAGCTGTTGCTATATGTCCTAAAGCACCTAGCACAGCCCCCGCTACAGGACCTAACAGTAAGGCTCCCACAAAGGCTGGTGATGAATCAAATCCAATGGAATACACTCCAAAATGGATCTGTCCGCCAATAGCGCAAAGAGCAATCAATAAGGCATAGGCCGTCATTGTTCTAATATTCATAATAACCACTCCTAGGGAAGAACAAATCATAATTTCTACCTTTATTATAGGTGACCCTACCGCATAAAGCAATCATTCATGGTCTTTTCATGTACAACGGCTATACTACTTCCATATATCTCTTTAAAGTATATTAAAAATACGATACAATACAACTATATACTAACCTATGAAAGGAGCTCTTATGAAAGTCTTAATTATTGAAGATGAAGAAATGTTGAATAATATTATCGCCAAACGTTTAAAGGTAGAGTCTATGATTGTAGACCAATGCTATAACGGCGAAGATGGATTAGATTATATTTCTACGTCCAGTTATGATGTGATCGTCATGGACATTATGATGCCAAAAATGGATGGTCATGAAGTGGTGAAACAAATGCGCGCCGAAGGCAACAAAACACCAGTCCTCTTCTTAACTGCCAAGGATGCCCTAGAAGATAAAGTGTCTGGCTTAAACCTAGGGGCCGATGACTACTTAGTGAAACCCTTTGAGTTTGACGAACTCATCGCTCGCATCTATGCCTTAGCTCGCCGTGGTCGCAACCAAGCGGTAGAAGATATCACTGCTGGTCCTTTGCGTATCAACCATAAAAGTCGATCTGTCTTTCTTAATGACGAACCCTTAACGTTAACTGCCAAAGAATTTGACTTGTTATTCTATTTAGCAAGCAATCCCAATATCGTCTTGTCTCGCCAACAAATTCTCGACCATGTGTGGGAATACGACTATGAAAGTTACTCCAACCTTATCGACGTATACATCAAAGACTTGCGTAAAAAGGTCGATATCGATGAAAATAAAAAATTAATTCAAACGGTTCGTGGCGTCGGCTATGTATTCCGCACCGAGGAATAATCTATGCGCTCTATCGTCAATCGTATGTACCATGGTGTCATACAGCCTATATGGCATCCTATAGAGGCCGTTCTATTACGTGTTCCTTTGGTGTATAAGATCACTAGTTGGTATTCTATCTTTCTCTTGCTAATGATTGGGCTCCTTGCTACATTCGTAATGCAATTTACCCACATTTGGGATCAAAACGAAATGCGTACGGACTTGCAAGAAAAGGTCATTGAGGCTGCTAATCATCCAAGAAAATACAAACCTTTTGATGAGGGTATCTTTCTGTTGGTCTACTCCCATGACGGCATCATCTTACGAGGTAATCCACCAGACCGATTCCCTAAAAATACGCCACCTTCTTTTGATGGTATCACCGAAGTCAACCAAGATGCTCACTCTTTCTTGTATTATGATGCTCCTATCCATCATCAAATTGGTGTACAAGGCTACATTCGTGGCGTTGTGCCCATGAGTTTTCTAGATAGAAAATCAAACAATATGTTCCTAGCTTTATTGCTAGGAGGCATCTTATTCGTCACTGTTGCCACCATTGGTGGATATTGGATTATCCAGCGTGGTTTAAAACCAGTGCGCACCGTAACAAGCTTAGCAGAACAAATTTCATTGAAACGAGATTTGTCGGAACGGATTGAAAATATCCCTCAATCGGGAGATACCATGTATCAGTTGGCATCTACTTTCAACCATATGCTCAGCAGCTTAGAAGAGGCATCCAATCGGGAAAAACGATTTAATTCCGATATATCCCATGAATTGCGCACTCCTATCGCTGTCATTCAAGCAGAAAGTGATTATGCCCGCCAATATGTGTCTTCTTTAGAAGAAGCTAAGGAAAGCTTTCAAAATATTTTCGTCCAAAGTAAGGGCATGGCTGATATGGTATCCCAATTACTAGAAATAGCACGCCTAGATAGTTTAACCAATATCGATAAGGTACCAGTTCCCCTTTCAGAGGTAGCACAACAATTAGTCCATACATATACGCTATTGAGTAAGGAAAAAGGATTAACCTTTACTAGCCATATTGATGAAGCAATCGTTGTTCATGGCAATCAAATCTTATTACAACAGGCTATGGCCAATCTATTGGACAATGCCTTCAAATTTGCTCACCATACCATCCATTTTGAAGTTTCCTTAGGCGATACGATTCATATCTTCGTTCAAGATGATGGCATCGGCATCCCACCTGAAAGTATCCCTATGATTTGGGACCGCTTGTACCAAGTAGACCCCTCTCGTACATCAAAAGAAAACAAAGGCCTCGGCCTTGGCCTCTTCTTTGTACAAAATGTTGTGCAACTCCATGAAGGTACGTTAGAAGTAGAAAGCGCACCAGACGTACGCACCGTCTTTGGATTCCATTTACCTATACAATCCGAGACGGATACAGATCCGGAAACGAAGGTATAGAATCTCTGACCCGTATTCCCCCTAATACAGAGATATATCTAACAACACATACATAGTCAGTAAGGCACTGTAACAAAATACTGTATATACAATAGAGGAACGTTGACCAACATGATCAACGTTCCTCTATTTGTATATGTAAATTATTTTGGTTCTTCTACTAAGCGACCCGCCACATAGCGTTTCATAATATGACGATCATCACCGATATATATCCATCGCTCCAATCGCTCTTCTAAAGACCGTTCATTGGCATCAAACATAGACGTATCGTCGATGATAAGAGCATCTAACTCATAGCCTTCTTCAAAGCTACCTACCTTACCAAAGAATGTTCCTCCACCCTTAGTGGCTAAGTAGAAAGCTTCGCTTAAGGTCAATGGTGCATATTGATTGTCTACTTCTACCCATTTCATTTTAGATAAGCCAATGGCTTCCATCAACACTTTCGCCATGGACACTGCATGTCCTCCTGAAATGTCTGATCCTAATCCCACTGGGATATGATGTTCTAAGAGTTTACGAATCGGTGCAATACCGCTGGATAAATTGACGTTAGAGTAAGGACAATGAGACACCATGGTCTGCGTTTCTTCCATGCGATCCATCTCTTCATCACTCAAATGAATGCAATGGGCCATTACCGTTGGAGTCTGTCCCATCAGTTGATGTTCATAATACACATCGGTATAACTATCTGATTCAGGATGCAACGCTGATACCCATTCAATTTCCCCATAATTTTCAGACAAATGCGATTGTACCGGCACATCGTATTCCTTGGCCAGTTCCCCTAATCCTCGCATCAGTTCACTTGTACAGGACGGCACGAAACGCGGTGTAATAATCGGCTTTACAAGAGGACCAAATGATTTTGCTTCTTCTAACCAAGCTTTCGTATCTGCTAACGACTCTTGCGTAGTTTCAATCAGGAAGTCTGGACTATTTCGGTCCATATTCACCTTGCCTACGAAAGCAGATAATCCCGCTTCTTGCAATAGTTTCATTAACACTAATGTGCTGTCCTTGTGAATCGTACCAAAGAGAATACTACGGGTGGTACCATGTCGCCATAGATCACGCACAAAAGCACTATATACTAGACGGGCATACTCTGGATCCTTAAACTTCGTTTCCTCTGGAAATGTATACGTCTCAAGCCAAGGTAATAATTCTTTATCCATACCAAGACCACGATTACAATATTGTGGTGCATGGGCATGGGTATCCACAAAACCCGGAATGATAAGTTGATCTCCATAGTCAACTACAGGCAATCCTTCATAAGAGCTTGGCAAAGTTTCACTACAGTACACAACCACACCATCTACAGCTACAATATATCCATGTGGTATAGCTACCAACTGTGTTGGACTCGGTGTGTGCAGAATATGTCCTTTCAAAATCAATGTGTCTTGCATAGAACCACCTCCGTGTATAACCTTATACAATTACCGTATGAAGTTTACAATAGTATGCGCATATAGCATGTTTTGTATGAGTGAATTATATCACACTTGGTGTATACCGTCTATCAACTTATAGAATGTTCGGGCGATTTCCATGGACTTTCAATACTAAAGAGCCAATGATCATCATCCCTATACCTGCTACGAGGAATACATATGAGGTACCCCAATAGGTCGCTACTATGCTAGCAAATAAAGGCCCCATCATATTTCCCAATTGCTGCGATGTGGTGGCGAGTCCAAATACTCGACCACGCACTGATGGATCGGTATTCACTGTCATAGCGGATCCAAGGGATGGGAAGATACCCACAATGAACACTCCTATGAGTAGTTGCAATGCCCCAAACCACCATAGGCCAAATGGTAAGCTTTGCAGTAATAATACGGTTCCCGTACCCAACAGCCCATACGAGATAACCTTAAAGTATCCTCGTCGTTGTCCATAAGCCGCCCACACATTAGTCATAATCATACCCATCACACCGCCACCACTGAGAATAGACCCTGCTAACATGGCAGCTCCTTCCATGGAACCTTTTAATTCGCCCACATAAATAGCCACGATAGGTTGTAGCATGAGCATGACAGATTGCACTAGAAAATATAACCCTAAAATATGGAGTAATACCTTATTTCGTTTCGCCTCTTGTAAATCTTCTTTAAAAGAAGTAACTTTCACTGGGGCTACACTTTCAACCTTTGGCTCTTTCACAAAGATGGCGATGACGGCGGTAACGATAAATAAGGTAATGCCCGCCACCATAAACACAGGGCGCATCCCTACCGCTAATTCTGTTAATCCACCGGTTAAGGGGCCCACTGTATTCCCTAGAACTAATCCCATCTGAAAGATACCCATCGCGGTGCCCACTCGTTCCTTCGGCACCGACAACGACACCATGGTCATGGCGGCTGGCATAAATCCATTGGCAAAGCCTTGAAACGCACGCACTAATAAAAATTGATATTCATCTTGTACAAAGGCGCTCCATAAATAGGAAACGCCAATTAAAATCCCTGCCCGGACTGCCATGAGCTTCTTTCCATGCTGATCTGCCAATCGCCCCCATACGGGAGCCATAATCGCTGCAATAAAAAAAGAAATAGAAAATGACAAGCCCGACCAAAGGGCTAAGTGTTCCTGTTCCACTCCCAGTTCTAACAGGTATACGGGAAGAAAAGGAATAATCATTGTATAGCAAATGGCTAGCAGCGACATTCCTATCGTGAGAATCCACACTGCTACCATCCCTGTTTGTTGTAATCGTTTCATATTTCACATCCTCTACTAACTTCAAATTTTAACCTTATTGTAACATATCTACTACTTGGTCCAACAAACCCCTCTGGATTTAAAGAAATAAAAATAGAGGATAGTTGATGTGGTATCAACAATCCTCTACTCACCTTACAAGTAAGTGTAATTAAATTTTATAGCCTTTTACATTGTGTAGTACTTTGTACAATAAGCTTTGCAATACTTGTAGGTCATCAGGTGATAAGCCAATGTTTACCTCAATTAACTCAGGAATGTGGCGAACCTTTTTCTGCAATGATTGTCCCTTTGCTGTTAAAGTAATCTCCATGGAACGCTCATCCTCTTTTACTCGCTCACGCACAATGAATCCTTTTAATTCTAGTTTCCTTAACAATGGTGTTAATGTTCCAGAATCTAGGAACAATCGAGTTCCAATGGCTTTTAAATTCACGCTTTTCAATTCCCAAATAACAGACATCACTAAATATTGCGTATAGGTCAACCCAACCTTAGTCAATTCTGGTTGGCATGCCCGAAACACTTCTTTAGCTGCTGCATACAAAGGAAACCCCACATGGGTTTCTACGTCTAATCTTTCTTTCTCTTTTTTCACTTTCAACTTCCCTTACCCTTTTCAATGCTTACACTGAGAAATGTCGGTCGATGACATCCTGTAATGTTAAACTTTGCATGTACTCGCGTAAATAATTTTGTAAATGCTCCCATAATGGTAATGTACGGCATCCATCGCTCATTGGACATGTGTTCACTTCTTCCTCTAAACAAGCCACAATGGCAATGGAATCTTCTGTAGCCGCAAGAATATCATAGACTGTATACTCTTTTGGTTCTTTGGTTAATTGATAGCCACCGTATTTACCACGCACACTTTTTACGTACCCGGCAGCACTTAATCGAGCTACAATTCCTTCTAAATATTTATCAGAAATTCTTTGACGTTCCGCCATTTCGCGAATAGATACATTTCGATCTACGCTATGTTCTGCTAAGTCCACTAGAACACGTAATGCATATCGACCTTTAGTAGAAATTTTCATAGATAATACCTCTTCAAAAGTAGGATTTATTCCTAGTCTCTATTATATCTATAACAACGAAGTTTGTCTATATAGATTGTGTACATATTTAGTATATAAAATGCATAACTACCACGCATTATACTCATATATACAATATCTCACTGTATATTTACACACACTGAAAACCAATGTCACCTCTCAGTGTACTTCTCATTTATTTATTAGTTATTTTTATATAATTATCTAACTTTTATAATTTTTTTGAATATATTCTATCAGAAAACCTATCCTTATAACTTCCTCTATGCTACAATAAAAGAGCATTTTTATTTAATTATTTAGGAGGTTTCTCATGTTAGAACGCGTATTCGCCCTAAAAGAGCGAAATACTACGATCCGTACAGAAGTCCTTGCAGGACTGACTACTTTCATTACCATGGCATATATTTTGCTATTGGCACCCAACTTGCTAAGCTTAGCGGGTATGGACAAAGATGCTGTATTAATTGCTACAGCCTTAGGGGGCGGTTTAGTCACTATCGCCATGGGACTGTTTGTTAATTATCCTATCGCTTTGGCGCCTGGTGTTGGTCTATTGGCCTTCTATTCTTTTACCGTGGTCCTTGGCATGGGATTAACCTGGCAAACAGCATTAGGTGCTGTATTTATTTCTGGACTCGTCTTCCTTGTACTGACGCTAACTAAAATTCGTCAGCTTATCATTGAGGCTATTCCGTCTTCTTTAAAAATTGCCATTACCGTAGGTATCGGCTTATTCATTTGTATCATTGGTTTAAAACTATCTGGGCTTATGACCATCGCTTTATCTTTGCAGCCCGGCACATTGAACGATATTGTGACTGCCAAAGGTCATGGAGCACCTGCCGCATCAGAAACCTTATTAACATTAGGTAACTTAGGCAATCCAGAAGTTCTCTTATCCCTATTCTCTTTATTTTTCTCCGCCGCTTTGATGGCTCGTAGAGTAACAGGAGCTCTATTGATTGGTGTCATCGTCACATCCATCATTGCCTATGCTACCGGTATCGCTAGCTTACCAGATTCTCTAAGCATTATGGCGATTCCAGACTTCAGTAAGATTGCGTTTATGGAACTAGACATTCCCTCTGCTTTCCAAGTAGGTCTTGTAACCATTATCTTCTCTTTTACTTTCGTTGAACTATTCGACTCCATGGGTACCTTAATTGCTACCGCCTCCAAAGCTGGCATTGCGGATCCTAAAAAAGGGGAGTTCCTTGGTCTTGGTAAAGCGATGATTGTGGATTCACTAGGTGTAAGTTTTGGTGCTATGCTTGGTTCTAGTACGATTACGGCTTTCGTTGAAAGTGCTGCCGGCGTTGGCGCTGGTGGTCGTACAGGATTGACAGCTGTCACTTGTGGTATCATGTTCATCCTTTGTTTATTCTTTGCTCCATTAATCGCATTAGTTCCCAATGCAGCTACAGCGCCTGTACTGATTTTGGTAGGCGCCTTGATGATGGAGTCCATCCGTGAAATTGATTTCTCTGACTGGACAGAAGGATTCCCTGCCTATTTAGTCATCGTGTTAATGCCTTTCACATACAGCATTGCTAACGGTGTAGCAGCAGGTCTCATCGTATATCCGTTGATGAAATGTATCACTGGCCGTCATAAAGATGTGCATTGGTTCATGTACGTATTAGGGGCTATCGTATTAGCAAAATATGTATTCTTTGATTAATCGATTCTCATTAACACTCAACTAAATAAGTATAGGCATATATGGTATGAATTACATTATATTCTACCCATATATGCCTATTTTATTCCGTCCCTTTCTATCCTATGTATATCAACTCTCAATTATGTGATTTTTATCACAAATTTTTATCAACTATCTTTTTTTCTCATGGTTGCTATGCTATAATGTAAACATAATTTGTTATAGAGGAGGAGGTTTTACTATGTTAGAAAGGTTATTCGCATTAAAAGAGCGGAACACCTCAGTTCGCACAGAGATCCTCGCTGGTCTCACCACATTCATTACCATGGCATATATTTTGCTACTAGCGCCTAACTTATTAGGATTGGCTGGAATGGACAGAGATGCCGTATTAATCGCCACTGCTTTAGGTGGTGGTTTGGTCACTATGATTATGGGACTATTTGTTAACTATCCATTAGCCTATGCACCAGGTGTAGGGCTCTTAGCATTCTACTCCTTTACAGTAGTTATTGGTATGGGATTAACATGGCAAACAGCATTGGGGGCCGTCTTCATATCTGGTCTCGTCTTCTTTGTATTAACTGTAACAAATATACGTTTACTTATCATCAAAGTAATTCCTGCGTCGTTAAAGTTCGCTATCACTGTAGGTATTGGCTTATTTATCTGTATTATCGGTTTAAAGCTATCCGGATTAATGACCATTTCCCTATCCTTACAACCAGGCACCTTGCATGATATTATTGCTGCTAAAGGTCATGGCGCTCCTGGAGCTTCTGAAACATTACTAAGCTTGGGAAATCTTAAAAATCCAGAAGTTCTCTTATCTTTATTCGGATTGTTTTTCTCCGCTGCTTTGATGGCGCGCCGCATCACAGGTGCTTTACTCATAGGTGTCATTACCACATCGATTATCGCCTATGTAACAGGTATTGCTACGCTACCTGAAACATTAACATTTATGGCCATACCTGATTTCAGCAAAGTCGCATTTATGCAGCTAGATATCGGCTCCGCTTTCCAAATTGGGCTTGTAACTATCATTTTCTCGTTCACCTTTGTGGAATTATTTGACTCCATGGGCACATTGATTGCTACCACAGCCAAAGCTGGTATTTCCGATCCAAAAGCTGGCAAATTCCCGGGCTTGGGAAAAGCGATGATTGTGGACTCTCTCGGCGTTAGCTTTGGTGCTCTGCTTGGTTCTAGTACAATTACAGCTTTCGTTGAAAGTGCCGCTGGTGTTGGTGCTGGTGGCCGTACTGGTTTAACTGCTGTCACTTGCGGATTTATGTTCATTCTTTCCTTATTCTTTGCTCCATTAATCGCCTTAGTACCGAATGCAGCCACTGCTCCTGTATTAATTCTTGTAGGTGCTTTGATGATGGAGTCCATTCGTGAAATTGATTTCTCCGATTGGACAGAAGGTTTCCCTGCCTACTTAGTTATCGTTTTAATGCCTTTCACATACAGCATTGCAAACGGTGTAGCTGCCGGTTTAATCATCTATCCAATTATTAAAGTCATCACTGGTAAGCATAAAGAAGTACACTGGTTTGTGTATGTTATGAGTGCCATTGTGTTGGCTAAATATGTATTCTTTGGCTAATTAAATACGTAGCTTATTGAATCTTAGGACGATTTAAAAGGACTGTATACATGTATTCGATACATGCATCACAGTCCTTTTTTTATTTCTTGCCATCTATGCAATTATAACAAATCGTCTTCGTACACCGCTTCTTCAAAGAACAATGGCAACAAGTCTTCGCTATATTCGTTCATATCGCGGCCTGTTTTGGAGAATACCACAGATGCAGCAAAACGCATTAACTCCGCTTCATTCTCTGGATTGTTCACAAATTCTTCAATAATTTTGTCCATATCTAAATGGCGTTTCATAATAAATCGAGCTAGTTTACGACGATTCACTGGGTCATTCACCAGTTCATCTACATCGATAATGTATTCTGGCATTTTAATGGCAATATGTGTATGGATTCCGTCTTCTTTCATGATAACCTCCTACATTGTACTCCCTATGGTAGGGCTATGCTTATATACTAACAAATATTATAGTCCATAGCAATTACATAACTACTTGCACCTATGCTTCGTGTCGCACACATACATACTAAGGCTATACACCACCCAAGTAATCATAGTATGTGTTGGGACACTGTCTATGCATCCGCTTTCATAGTAACCTACTGAAATCGGTCATACCCCTAAACACGGTTAGTTATGCATTGCACCCGTTCTTGTAAGCTAACCTCATCGGTAAACACTGTATCTAAACACAGTCCATGGGCAGGTGCTGTTTTTCCTATAAGCTGTCTATTCTCACCAGCGATGATCCGTGGCACGGCCTCTGGTTGAAAGCGACCTAAGCCTACATCCACCAAAAATCCTGCCATATTCCGCACCATGTGGTACACAAATCCATCTCCCAACACATGGATTCGTACAGTCGTTCCATCTTGGATGACTTTTACCGCATACATAGTCTTTACTGGATCTTGTACTGTCGTATTATGGCCTTTGAAGGTACTGAAATTATGTGTCCCTTCTAGGCCTTGTGCCGCTCTCCTCATGGCTTCTATATCCAAAGGTTTACGCACATGGTAGGCATAGCGCAATTGCAGTGGGTCTACCACAGGATCATTATGAATGGTATAAATGTATTCTTTCCCTTTCACATAATTCCGTGGGTTCCAATCCGATGGCAACTCCTGTGCCTCACGGACCACGATATACGGTGGCATATGGGCGATGAGGGCACGCATCAGATTGTCTACAGGAATCTTCCCCGTAGTTGTAAACGCCACTACTTGTCCTCTAGCATGGACACCTGCGTCGGTCCGCGAAGAACCATAAATCGTGATGGGCTCATTACAAACCTTAGATAAGGCTTCTTCTAAATAACCTTGTACTGTAGGTCCGTTCTGTTGCCGTTGGTAGCCACAGAGCTCTGTGCCATCATAGGCGACGATGAGCTGTATCGTTCTTGTCATATCTGGCATGTCCTATTCTTTCTACTGTTTTTTTACCTTATGATATATATCTGCGGTTAGCATATCTGTGACTAGCCTATACAATTAGTTCTTATATACCAAAGCTCCAGCGCAATACGGCTAATACAACGCTCACAAGTACCACGGCACCAATACCATAGGTATCTAATTGACTGTATTGCAATTCTTTCAAGCGAGTACGACCCTCTCCGCCTCGGTAGCAACGAGATTCCATAGCCACTGCCAATTCATCGGCACGGCGGAACGCACTAATAAATAATGGCACTAATAAAGGCACCATATTTTTAGCTCGTTTTAGTAAGGATCCTGTAGTAAAATCAGCACCACGAGATTCTTGAGCTTTCATAATGCGATCTGTTTCCTCTAACAAAGTCGGAATAAATCGTAAAGCAATGGTCATCATCATCGCTAATTCATGGGCTGGCACACCAAAGCGTTTCCAAGGGTTTAGGAGTCTTTCAATACCGTCCGTCAATCGGATAGGGGATGTAGTATAGGTCAACAAGGAAGAGAATACGATTAAGAAAATCAATCGCCCTGCCATAAGGCCTCCCAAATTAAGACCTTCTCGGCTGATGTGCAGCCATCCATAGGTGAATAGGTATTCCCCCGGCGTAGTGAATACGTGAATAGCCAAGGTGAATACAATGATGATCCACAATGGTTTAATGGAGAGCCACACGAGCCGCACTGGCAAACGAGATAGCCCCAAACAACCGAAGGTAAAGGCCGCCACAATGCTATAAGTCACTAAACTATCCGCAAAGAAAATAGCAATAATGAAAATCATAGTGGCTATAATCTTAGCCCGTGGGTCCATGCGGTGGAGTACGGAATCTCCTGGGAAGTACTGGCCAATAGTAATATTACTTAGCATGGTGCACCTCCTTGAGATAGTCGTAAATATCTGCTACTGCCTCATGGACATGAATATGGTCAATATTCACAGGTATATTTCGTTCTGCCAAAGCTTGCAATGTTTGCGACAATGGCGGTACATCCACACCAGCAGATTGCAATATCTCACGGTCATTATGGAAAATCTCGATAGGATTGCCGTCTAATAAGACTTGCCCTTGGTGCATAACAATCAATCGATTCGCCATGCGAGAAATATCTTCCATATTATGGGATACAAGAATAACGGTAATCCCTTTTTCCTTGTGCAATTTCACGATTTCTCCAAAGATTTCTTCTCGTCCAAATGGATCAAGTCCAGCAGATGGTTCATCGAGAATTAAATAGTCTGGATCTAGGGCAATAACCCCTGCGATAGCCACACGGCGCATTTGTCCACCCGACAAATGGAAAGGAGAACGCTCTGCATAGGTATCGTAGTCTAGGCCTACAAATTGCATCGCTTCTCGCACACGGCGATCCACCTCTGCCTCATCAAAGCCTAAATTTTTAGGACCAAAGGCAATGTCTTTAGCAATGGTTTCCTCGAATAGTTGATGTTCTGGATATTGGAATACCATGCCTACTTTGTGACGTGTTTGTTTTACCTCTTCTGTTTTACCTACTAAATCTACCCCATTGACTGTGACGGTACCTGAGGTAGGATGCAATAAGCCATTTAAATGTTGAACTAAGGTGGATTTACCAGACCCTGTATGTCCGATGATGCCTACAAACTCACCTTCGTGAATGGTCAAGTTCACATCATGCAAAGCCGTTTTTTCAAAAGGTGTCCCCTGTCCATAGGTGTAGGTAACATGTTCTAATTGAATTGACATATGGCCTCCCCTAGTTCTTCATTGGTAGTAATACCCTTTGGCATAGCTACTCCTTGTTCTTGTAAGCGCACTGCAATTTCTGACGGCACCGGCACATCCAGTCCGAGACCTTTTAAGGTATCTACATTCATAAACACATCTTTTGGTGCCCCTTCATCGATGACCTTACCTTGTTTCATCACAATGATACGATCTGCTAACGCTGCTTCTTCCATAAAGTGCGTAATATATACGATAGTAATGCCTTCTTCTTTATTGAGACGGTACACCGTATCCATGACTTCTTTGCGCCCTTTCGGATCGAGCATAGCCGTTGGCTCATCTAAAATGATACATTTCGGCTTCATCGCTAAAACGCCAGCAATGGCGATGCGTTGCTTTTGTCCCCCTGATAATAGATGAGGTCCATGCAACGCATAGTCCGACATGTTTACCGCCGCCAAGGCTGCATCCACACGACTGCGAATCTCTGGGGCTGGCACGCCTAGATTCTCTGGCCCAAACGCCACGTCTTCTTCTACAATGGCTGCCACGATTTGATTATCTGGATTTTGGAATACCATGCCCACATTTTGGCGAATATTCCAAATTAAATGTTCTTCTTTTGTATCCATTCCTAACACGGTAACGGTACCAGATGTAGGTTGCAATAGGACATTAAAATGTTTGGCTAGAGTACTTTTACCGCTCCCATTGGTCCCTATAATACTAACAAACTCACCTTCATGAATGTGAACACTCACATCCTGCAAGGCGTGTACCTCACGGCCCATTTCATCTTGATACACATGACTCATATGGTCCGTACTGATCATAACTTGTTTCATCTTGTTTTTGGTTTCCTCTCTACGTAAGTACAATTGTTACTTCGTATTACAATCTACTTCATTATACCTTGTAGAGAGGTTTAGGACAATAGGCAACCTGCTGTAGGTTTATATGGTTAACAATACAATTTATTTTTTGAAAGCAATGTGACGATAACTTGTGAAAGTCAACCATTTTCCGAAAGTATCATTTAGATTCTTAGAATCTTCAATATCCGCTAAGAATTGAGTATATTCTTCGCCAGAGTGTACCTCAATACCAAAGCCACGACCGTTTAGCAATGGCACACCTTGGTAGGTATACTCACGCAATGGAGCGATGGCTGTGATGACACCATCTCGCACAGAAATATAGACTTTATCACGTAGAATTAGGATATCGAAAGTACTTGGATATTGGTAACTATCTCCTGTAAGCGGAATCGCATCACCCACATGGTATGTGGCACATTCAGGTCTTACTTTATCTACGGTTAACCCTTCCACATCGTAGTAGAATTCTTCAAAAATATCGCCACGACCACGCACGGCATCGCCAATAAATGTGTACAGTTCCTCTCCTTTATCGAGGGTATCTTGGATAACACCACAGGCCGCTGTCATATGACTTACACGGTCGATAAGGATGAACTCGCCCAATGTTTTATGCTTAGTGAAAGTATCCACCACAATTGGCTCTTGTAAAGTCAAAACACAACGAGCTATTTCATTTTTGCTTAATCCATCTCGATCCACATGATCGCCTGTATTCACATCCACAGCATACCGAATTTTGCTCACTACCCCAGACACTAATTTCGTACCTGCCATGATCAGATATTCTCTGCCTTCTTGCAAGGTAGTATCATCCATCCATAGTAATGTCGTTTCTAGCTTCGCGCTCACCTGTAACTCTGTGCCATTTACAATGACGCAACCACGGGACACATCTACTTCACGGTCTAATTGGATGGTCACCGCTTCTCCTACGTGAATTTCCTCGACAGAATCAAATCCTCGAATTAAAGATTTCACCACTGCCGTTTCACCGCTTGGTAAGATGCACACTGTGTCATTCACACGAAGGGTACCACTTTCTACTTGTCCTTGGAAGCCTCTAAAGGTATGGTCTGGTCGAGACACACGTTGTACTGGCAAATAGAAGCCTTCTTCTTCAAAAGCTTGGATATCTACTGTTTCTAAATGGCCGAGTAAGGTATTGCCCTTGTACCAAGGCATGTGCGGAGAGTGAACGGTAATATTATCTCCCTCTGTAGCCGATACAGGAATGATAGCAATGTCCGCTAGTTGCAATTCTTGTTGTAATGCTTGAATATCTACTTGAATCTCTTGGAATCGACTTTCACTATAGTCCACTAAGTCCATTTTATTCACTGCAAAGATGAAATGTTGGATACCCATTAAAGCGCAGATACGAGCATGACGACGTGTTTGCACCAACACACCTTGCTTAGCATCCACCAGAATGATTGCCAAATCTGCAAAGGATGCCCCTACCGCCATATTGCGAGTATATTCTTCATGACCTGGTGTATCTGCCACGATGAAGCTGCGATGGTCTGTCGTGAAATAACGGTATGCCACATCGATGGTGATACCCTGCTCACGCTCTGCCATCAAACCGTCTAGCAACAAAGAATAGTCGATTTTGCCACCACGACTGCCCACCTTACTTTCTAATTCAAGGGCTTCCTTTTGGTCTGCATATAATAATTTGGAATCGTATAAGATATGTCCAATCAATGTAGATTTTCCATCATCTACACTGCCACATGTAATGAATTTCAATAAACTTTTCATTAGAAATAGCCCTCCCGTTTGCGTCGTTCCATGCTACCTGCCGCTTCACTGTCGATAACCCGTGTAGTTCGTTCAGAGGATACGGCACTCAATGTTTCTTCGATGATTTCATCTAAGGTAGTCGCATTCGATTCAATGCCACCTGTTAATGGATAACAGCCTAATGTACGGAATCGAACTAATTTATTTTCTACTGTTTCACCTTCTTGTAAGCGGAATCGTTCATCATCGACCATAATTAAGTTGCCATCACGTTCCACTACAGGTCGTTCTGCTGCGAAATACAATGGCACGATATCGATATTTTCTCGTTTGATATATTGCCAAATATCTGTTTCTGTCCAGTTAGAGATTGGGAATACACGCATGCTTTCCCCTTTGTTGATTTTTGTGTTAAACAGTTTCCACATTTCTGGCCGTTGGTTCTTTGGATCCCACGCATGTTGTTCATTCCGGAAAGAAAAAATACGTTCTTTCGCACGAGATTTTTCTTCGTCTCGACGACCGCCCCCAAAGGCTGCATCAAAACCGTATTTGTCTAACGCTTGTTTTAACGCTTGTGTTTTCATAATATCTGTGTAGGCTGCACCAGAGTCGAATGGATTAATGCCACGATCTACCCCATCCTGATTGATGTACTCTAGCATTTCGATACCTAGTTTCTTCGCTACATTGTCACGAAACTCAATCATCTCTTTGAACTTCCAAGTCGTGTTCACATGTAAGAATGGGAATGGCGGTTTTGCTGGGTAAAAAGCTTTCATCGCTAAATGCAGCATCACCGAACTATCTTTCCCAATGGAGTATAGCATCACTGGATTCTCACATTGTGCGGCTACCTCTCGAATAATATATATAGCTTCCGCTTCTAATTCATCTAAATGAGAGAATTGACTCATATTGACCTCCTTAATAGGCATTACTTTCTTTTGCATTCACTGTAATTCGTTGCACAGTTCCATCTACTTTCGTAATGTCCCAGTGCAATAAATGACCTTCTGTTTGCACTACCATAGTAGCGCCCTTACCACCCATGTCTTCTCCTAAGAAAAAGGAAATGGCTCCTACAGGGCATTCTTTTACGCAGGACACGCAGCCCCAACAATCAGAAGGATAGGCGATGTAAGCTTTCTTCGCCTCATCTTTATAGATTAATGTCCCAGGGCATACTTGCTGGCATCTACCGCAACCGATACAAGTATCCTTATTAATTTGTATGCTCATAAGTATCCCCCTTTTCCACTAGTGGCCGTTGAAAGACCTGAAATTCACCATCTTGATATACGGAGTTGACGTACACCAATCTCTCATCACTGCAATGTGGGTAATCTCCATGCTCTCCAAAGCTGTGCCAACGTGTTTCCTTACGTCCCTCTAAATGAGCCACTAAGGCTTGAGCCACCACAATGCGATCTCGCAATTCATAGAGGTAGGACAGTTCATGTAATGTGCTTGCCTGTAGTTGCTCTACGTCTTTTGCTAAGGCTTCTAATTTTAATTTCGCAACGCCTAAGCTTTCTTCTGTGTATTTGTAGGCTTGGCTAATGCCACCGGCATAGACATCCATAATATCCTGTAATCGTTGTTCATGTGCCTCGATGTGGGCTAAGGTAGAACTCTTCCTAGCCAGTACAGTACTATCATTAGTGTGAACTAGTTCAGCCCCATTATTTGTGCCGATTTGTGCAGAACTATCGTTATATCTGGCTTGCATAGAATCATCATTACTGAAAACTTGCGCTAAATATCGTTTTACAATTGTATCAATGGTTTCCTTATACCACGGTTTCTCTTCTACAGACGATACTTCACCTTGCTCTTTGTATCGTCGCACAATCTCATCCCCAGCAATTTCTCCTTCTGCTAAGGCTCCTGTGACATATTTTTGAGGTGCTCCCCCTGCTACATCACCCGCAGCAAATAGGTTAGTGATAGTCGTTTCTCGATGGGTATCAACCCAGTAGCCACTCGCTGTATGACCGCCTACGATATATGGCTCTGTACCTTCAATTTCTACATTTTCTGTGGCAGGTCCTTGTCCACGTTCTACCCAACGCAATGTTTGGCTTGGTGCCATATTGAGGTAGGCTTTCAGCAAGTCTTGCTCTTGGTCTGGAGAAATCCCCTTCGTTCCTAAATAGCAAGGTCCTCTGCCTTCCACCTGTTCCTGTACGGTGCCGTACACACGTTGTGAAGTAGTGATGCCGTATACACTTTCATAGTTCTCACCAAGACTATTGATTTGTTTCGCTCCTACCCCTTGGGCAATAGTCCCTGTAGGGGCAATAGTATCTTTACAACGAAGGGCAATGAAGCGCATCTCTAGGGTCGTCATCTCCGCCCCTTGTAAAATACCCATGGCATAGCCCGCCCCAGTATTAAACGGGGAATACCACATTTTATGACGAGAGAACCCCGGATTGTTAGGTTTATAAATTCCAGAGGCACCGCCAGTAGCGCAGATTACGTAGGTTGCCTCAATCTCATAGATGGTACCCGTTTCTTTATGGAATCCTACAGCACCATAGATACGGTTATCTTTCACAATGTAATCCGTGATAACTAATTGATTAATCACCTGACAATTTTCCAAAGATTCTACAGCACTCGCCAAGATAGGCTTAATATTTTCACCATTAATTTTAATATTTCGATTCCCACGAGCCACGTAGTTGCCTTGGTCGTCTTTCAAAATCACTAGTCCTAATCGTTCTAGCTCATGGACTGTGCCATTCACTCGTTCGCACATAGTACGCAACAAGTCATCTCGCACAATGCCCTCCGCATCCTTCGTGGCATAGTCCACATAATCTTGGACTGTACGATTGGGCAAAATATAACAGTTGATAGCATTCACCCCTGCTGCCAAACAGCCACTTCGTTTAATATGCGCCTTCTCCGCCACGATGATACGAGCATCGCTGGCTTTTCCTATGGTTAACGCTGCATAACAACCAGCCGTCCCCCCGCCGATAATCAGCACATCTGTGCGCAGTCGCTCTTTCTTTCCTAACATCCTATGCACCCTTTCCTTCCATGCGTGTATACCCTTGTATATATTGTTTCTGCTTTATCTATACCTTTTGAAAGTTTCATACTAAATATAGAACAAGCTACTTGTATTCATACCTTCATTTTCTACTAGATACGTATCCGTCTCATCATAGATGCAAATTCTAGAAATCAACACATCCACCGCATCTCCTACTTTGAAAGCATGTCCATCGATAGTATGATTCGCCACCAGTACTAACTCACCAATCCGGACCGTCACTTCCAAACGATTTCCTTTAAATAAAATATGCTCAATATGACCTAACTCCACCACGCTGCGATAGCGGTGCAATGATCCTTGGGGATGAATGCTGATATATTCTGGTCGAATTAAGGCTTCTTTCACATTGTCGATTTTCTGAAAGCCCTTTAACACATCATACCCTTCTACCATAGAAGACTTACCTAAGAACTTAGCCACAAAAGGAGTCTTTGGGTTGCAGTAAATCTCCTGTGGCGTTCCCACTTGTTCAATGCGACCTTTGTTAGTCACCACAATTTGATCTGCCATTTCTAAGGCCTCTTCTTGGTCATGTGTCACAAAGATAGTAGTAATCCCAATTTGCTGAATCGTATTGCGCAACCACATACGAAGTTCTTCTTTCACCTTTGCATCGATGGCTGCAAAAGGTTCATCCAAGAGCAACACCTCTGGATTTGGTGCCAACGCTCTAGCAAAGGCAACCCGTTGCCGTTGTCCACCAGATAATTGGCTCGGATATCTATCTTCTAAGCCACTAAGTCCGATGAGATCAATGAGCTCCGTCACACGGCGACGAATTTCCTCCTTGCCCACTTTCTTCACGGTCAATCCAAAGGCAATATTATCAAACACCGTCATATAGCGAAACAACGCATAACTTTGAAATAAAAATCCAATCCCTCGGTCTGCAGGCGCCACCGTATTGACCCGTGTCCCATTGATACAGATATCGCCTCGATCTGGTGTTTCCAAACCGGCAATCATCCGTAGTATAGTCGTCTTCCCGCTTCCACTAGGCCCTAAGAGGGCTACCAAGCTGCCCTTCTCAATGGACAAGGACACATCTTTCGACGCCTGAAAGTCTCCATAATTTTTATATATATTCGATAAACTAACGTACATGTATTTCCTCCCTCTACCTGTATCGATGATAATTCGTATCGTTGACAACCCTTGACCTACGTTATCATTGACTTGCCTCACCGATGCCTCGCTCTATCACTAACCTGCTTTACCGATGGCTAGCTTTATGCGCTGCATAGGTGCGCAAAGCAATCATGATGAAAGCCAATAGAATCAGCACCGACGACACACTAAAGGATGCTACCACGGCACTTTCAGTACCAGACATATAAAGAGCATCGATTTCTAATGGCAAGGTAAACGTAGATCCCCTCGCCTTAGATACAGCCGCCACTGCTCCAAATTCACCCATAGCCCGGGCACCACACAAGATAACCCCATACAACAAAGGCCATTTGATGTGAGGAAAGGTGATCTCCTTAAAAATACGCCATCCAGAAGCCCCCATCAATGCAGCTGCTTCCTCTTCTTCTCGACCTTGATTCAGCAAGACTGGCAAGATTTCACGGAATACAAAGGGCATCGTCATGAATACAGTAACCAAGATAACCCCTGGTATAGCAAAGACAATACGAATATCTAACCCTGTCCACGCATTGAACTGATTAATGTAGGGTCCTAACCATCCCAATCTACCGAAAGTAAGTAAAAAGGCTAAGCCCGCAATGACTGGCGATACAGAAAAAGGTATATCTGCCAAAGTAGCTATCAATGTTTTACCAGGAAAATCAAATTTTGATACCGCAAAGGCAGCTGCCACGCCGAAAATGGCGCTCACCAACATAGCAATGACCATCACCAGTATGGTCAGCCCCAAAGATTTCATTACATAAACAGTGCTAATAGACTGCACATAAAATTGCCAACCTAACGACAAGGACTGATACACTACTGAAAGCATAGGAATAAGGAGCATAAAAATAATGAATACCCAAGCTAATAGAATTAACAAGGTAGAACCGTATCGTCCTTTCATAGACCTATTACCTCCCTTTAATGCGCTTTGCATGATGATTCTGAATTAGATTCACTACTAACAAGATAGAAAACGAAATGCCTAGTAGCACGATAGCGATGGCCGTAGCACTGCTATAGTCGGCATAATTTAATTTTTGCATAATCACATAGGACACAGCTTGCGTGTGATTTTTAAAACTATTCCCTGAAATATAAATGATACTACCATATTCGCCAATCCCTCTAGCAAAGGCTAAACTAAAACCAGTCAGTAAGGGTGGCAATAATTCAGGAAAAATGACTTGTCGATACAATCTAAATTTACTGGCGCCCATCATGAAAGCTGCCTCTTCATAAATAGGGTCTAAGGTTTCAAGCACCGGTTCCAAGGACCGCACCACAAAAGGAATCCCTACAAATACGAGGGCTACTACAATGCCTATTTGACTATAAGCCACGTGAATCCCCCAGTGCGACAAGATAGATCCAAACCAACCTGTATCAGTATACAGCTTCGATAAGGTAATCCCAGCCACTGCTGTGGGTAGTGCAAAAGGGAGTTCTATCATGCTGTTCAGTAAGGATTTCCCTGGAAATGTGTAGCGCACCAGAACCCAAGCCAAGATAAAACCAAATACTACATTGATAGCTGCTGCAATAGCGGCTGTTAATAAACTAGTTGTAAAGGCTTGTACTACATTCGCTTTAGTAAGCAATACTTTCCAAGTATCCCAAGGCAAGGACAGTCCATGGGAAAACACTGACCCTAAAGGAATGATGATACAGATCGATAATAAGGCAATGGTAATGCCTAAGGACAAGCCCATACCTGGAATGATTCGTGTCGATGTTGGGTTTATCATTCGTGAAAGCCACGATGTATTATGTTCCATAGATTTCATCAAATACCCCACCTTCATCAAAAAACTTTTTATACACTGCATCCCAACCGCCATAGGTGTGGATAGTCGTTAACTCTATCCTATGGTTAAAAGTCGAAGAAAACTCCTGTAAAATAGCTGGATTGGACGGTCTAAATCCATAAGAACCAATCAACCGCTGCCCTTCATCAGAGTATAAATATTGAATATAATCACGAGCTACCTCTGTAGTTTGATCTCGATCTGTAATTCCTTTTACAAGAGCCACATTAGGCTCTGCAACGATGCTTGTGCTAGGAGTCACCACCTCATATTGACCTGGATAGTTCTTCACAATTTGTAAGGCTTCATTTTCCCAAATCAAGAGCACATCCCCTTGCTTATTTTCTACGAACGTCGTCGCCGCACTACGAGCACCAGCATCTAAGACTTTCACATGGTCATAAAGAGATTTTACATACCCTTTGGCACCCGTTTCTGTACCGTATGCCCTAAGTCCATGGTCCCAAGCCGCCATGAATATCCAACAAGCCGCACTAGAACTTTTCGGATCTGGAGCTACGATGGAAATCCCAGACCTCTCTAAATCTACCCAATCTTGTATATGCTGAGGATTATCCTTACGCACTAAAAATACAATAGTCGACGTATAAGGAGCCGAATGGTTGGGAAACATGTTCTCCCAATTCGTATCGAGCAAGTGCACACGGTTCAGCATTTCAATATCTTGTGAAGACCCCAAGGACACAATATCGGCATCATTACCTTCGATGATGGACCGCGCCTGTGCACTAGAGCCACCGTGAGATTGCGTGACATGCACATCCTTTCCAGTGATAGCCTTATAATGCTCACGAAATAGGCGGTTATAGTCTTCATAAAACTCACGGGTACTATCATAGGATACATTTGTAATGTGTACCTCATTGCCTACTATTTTGGGCTCTTTCATACATCCTGTGAAAGTCCCTATACAAGCAACCCCTATCATGGCGATGAGCCAGTTTCTATATCGTTTTTGTTTCATATATACCCTCCATCGTCATGTCTAAGGCACATTACTATCCTGTCGTTTAGCAGAATATTACACACAATCCCTTACTTATTTCTAGTGTGCACTACTAGCCTTTATATAAAATTCCATAGGCTCAATTAATACATAGTATATAAATCCGCTAATTCCATATATGGCCTACTAGCATCTAGAAAAGGAACACTCATACATTACATTAAACATTTTAAATCTATAAATACTTGCTTTAGAATCATAGGCTAATATGTACTAGGCATCGAAAATCCCTGTCGATAAATAGCGCTCCCCACCATCAGGTAGTAATACAACAATATTCTTATCCTTGTAAGTAGGATCCTGACCAATTTGTATGGTTGCTTGTAAGGCAGACCCCGAAGAAATGCCCAGTAACAAGCCCTCTGTTTTAGCGATTGTCCGCGTACATGCGTAGGCATCTTCTGTAGAAACTGTGACAATTTTATCTAACAGCTTAGTATCTAATACATCCGGGATAAATCCTGCACCAATGCCTTGGATCCCGTGAGGGCCTGCTTCCTTGCCAGATAGTACAGCAGATGTCGTCGGCTCTACGCCGATAATCTGCACATTTGGGTTTTGCTCTTTTAGATAGCGACCCACACCAGTCACCGTTCCGCCAGTACCAATAGAGGAAATAAATACATCTACTTCACCATTCGTATCCTTCCAAATCTCAGGACCTGTCGTCTCATAATGAGTGTTAGGATTCGCAGGGTTTGTAAATTGTTGCAAGATGAAAGCATTGCCATGAATTTGTTGTAACTCCTCAGCTACCCGAATACTTCCTTTCATCCCTTCTATGCCTGGTGAAAGCACAACCAACGCCCCCAATGCTCGTACGATACGTTGACGCTCCACACTCATCGTGTCCGGCATGACAAGAATTAATTTAAGTCCCATTTGCGCTGCTACAAAGGCAAGACCAATCCCCGTATTACCACTAGTAGGTTCAATGAGCACCGTATCTTTTTGTATCACCCCAGAGTCAATTCCCTCTTTGATCATTCCGTAGGCAACACGATCCTTCACACTACCCAGTGGATTAAAATATTCTAATTTTCCTAACAAACGACCATTTAATTGATATAATTTTGTGAAAGCATCCAATACCACCAAAGGCGTAGAGCCAATTAAATCTGTTACGTGCTGGTACATGATTGGTTCCCCCTTACTGCTGTGTTTTTTATGTACATAACTAGCTGGTTAATATATACTACGTAATATGTAGTGAAAATATATCTATCTGCTACGATAGTTTGATCATTAATCTATAAATTTAATATATTGATAATATCTATATCCAATTTTATAAATATATATTTTTATTTTATATTTACTACATATGTATCGACAGATACTTATAGATAGTATCTACTTACCGCCTTAACATAGACCTATAGTAACGTCTACTATTGTATATTCTTATTCCTATGTAGTCAATTGGATATAAACTATAGAACACTATAGGGTAAAACTATATACATAAATATACAATTCTAAAAATGAGAATTGTTATATATTATTTTATGTGTAGAGATAAAAAAAAGACACCTTACGGTGTCGTAATATATATATTACTTTTGGCATATTTAGTGGAAAGAGCTATTTTTGTACTTTGTCAGTTGCAACTTTCCTATTTGTTCCTGGCTGTAGGTTTTATCCCCCCCCTTCGGGGCTTCAAAATCTTACGCCAGGAACTTTTCCTTTTCCTGCTTTGTTCCTGGCTGTGGGTTTTATACACCCCTTCGGGGCTTTAAAACCTTACACCAGGAACTAAGCGATGCTCTATGATTTATACGTCGCTTCACTCCTTTAAATCATGAGCCCTGCTTATCCCAGGCCTTATGAGGTATACCATAGTTGCTACTTGATCAATCTGGCTGGAAACGGCTTAGTGGATTTAAGACTATTAACTAATAAAAGAAGAGCACCCTATTGGGTGCTCTTTTTTTATTAATCAGCGACTTCCTATTTGTTCCTGGCTGTGGGTTTTATACGCCCCTTCGGGGCTTTAAAACCTTACGCCAGGAACTAAGCGATGCTCTATGATTTATGCGTCATTTCTTCTATTTTTACATTTTCATACTTCTCTTTTCCTGCTTTGTTCCTAGCTGTGGATTTTGTGCACCCTTTGGGCTTCAAAATCTTACGCTAGGAACTAAGCGATGCTCTATGATTTATGCGTCGCTTCTCGCTCCTTTAAATCATGAGCCCTGCTTATCCCAGGCCTTATGAGGTATACCATAGTTGCTACTTGATCAATCTGGCTGG